>CAZFCR010000089.1:0-10486 GCA_964517305.1 uncultured Akkermansia sp. | reverse complement strand
CACCTGGTCGCCCGGGAATCGCAGTATGGCGTGGGCGCTCTCCTCCACTTCCTCTGTTTCTTTTAAACGAACGCCATAACGGAAATAAAATTTCAGACTGCATTCCTTGAACACCGCGAGTCCGGAAGGTGAAAGCCCGCCATATTTTTCTTTGTCTCTTGCCTTTTTTATCAGTGGTTCGAGCAGTCGTGGTGTTTTGTCGAGTATCACACCAGTTTCCGGGACTGGCGGAAATTCCGCGTAGGAAGCAACTGATTCACGGATCTCAGTGTCGGGGTTGTATTTTTTTAGTTCAAGCTGGAGCTGGGTAACAAAACGGCTTTTTTCTCCTTTCCCGAAAGTGTCTGTTTCACTATCGTAAACAATGGATGCGGTTTTTGCTTTCTGTAACAGTCTGTAAAAATGGTAAGCATAAACCGCGTCTTTTTCAAGATAGAGCGGCAATCCGAACGCGCTTTTGAGATCGTTAGGAATAAATGAGTTAATGGTTTTGCCCGATGGCAGCACGCCTTCGTTCACACTTACAAATATCACGTGGTCAAAATCCAGGGTGCGTGTTTCCAGAACACCCATGATCTGCAGGCCCTGCAGTGGTTCTCCGATAAAAGGGGCCGTGCTGTTGCCAAGCACCTGCGTAAACAATTGCCTGAACGAAGATACATCACTGAAATGCGGGTAACGGGCAATGATCTCGTGCAAACGTTTGAAGTTTCTCAGCAAAATGTACTGGTATTCAAGTTCAAGACTGTTTGCGCCAATGCCCTGCGCCGAACTCAGGTCGTCGATCCCGGTTTGCAGCATGTCAGTGATGATGTCACACAAAGTCTGCACATTTTTTGCCGGACTAAACAGCGGACTCAGCACTGCGTAATGGTCGCCTAACAACTCTTGCAGGTGTTGCTGAGTGATAAAGGAAATATTACGACTCGTAAGCCTGGCAATAACCGAAGGCAGATAAAGGCCCGGGGCTTTTATTTTTACGAAGTTCTGAAGTACTGGTTGCCTCAGCAGCGCGGTAAGGTCTTTATGGTAAATAGTTTTGTTTTTCCGCTGCTGGCGCGAGAAAGCCAGCTGCAACTGAATGAGCGATTCTGCCAGGCCATAACTCGCTGTGTAGCGCAGCGGGTACTCCATAGTGATGTTAACGCGGTCTACCGCCGGGGGCAACTGCTGAAGTACCGGCCACAATAATTTTTCGTTAGCAAGTACCACTGCCACCGTGCTCAATGGAACACCTTCGTTGATGAGCTGTTGTAATTGTTGTTTTACCACCTGTGCCTGACCGAGTTGTTTGGGCACGGAAATGATGTCTATTTGTTTTGGATCTTTAAAATTCTCGTCAATAAACAAAGGCTCTTTTCCTCCAAAACGCGGCAGATTTTTTCTTAAGAACATGCCCGCCTCCTGGTTGTGATCATCAAGATAATAACGGTCGGCATCCCAGATGATCTCCGCTTTTTTTTGCTGCTGCAGGTATGAAAAGATCTTTAATTCCGAAGCATTAAGCGCATTAAAACCGCAAATCAGTATCTGATGGTATTTTTCCGGAAACGGGCTCGTTGTCATTTTTTCAACCGCCTGCCGGTAGGCAAGTCCCTGATATGCCCAGCCACGCGAGAGTAAAAACTGACTGAAGTGTTTGTAAATGGCCCCGAGGCTGCTCATAAAACGCAAATAATTCTGCTGGTACTCGGTGAGATTGTCTTCGCCCAGACTCCAGTTTTCAATCACTTTAATGTCCTTCAGGTTTTCGTACAGCTGTTCGGGGTCTGCGAGATAGCGGTCCAGTTCATTAAAGTCCTGAAGTATCAGCTGGCCCCATTTGGCAAAACTGTCAAAGGTTTCGGCATCGGCACCGTAGCAGGCTTTGTAACTTTCATAAAGGTGACAAATGAGATCTATCTCCTCAAGTGTCTGCAGGCCGCTGAGTTCGCTGATCAGTTCTTCGGCGCTGATGATGGCGGGTAACCAGATGGTTTTTCCGAAGGAAGTCGCCAGGTGGTGTTTTAAAAAAAGCGCGCCACGTTTATTTGGCAATACAATGCAAAGGTTTTCAACCTTATCTTCGTACCTGCTGAAAATGTGATCAGCAACCATTTTTAAAAACGCCTTCGCCATGCGCGCTCAAGATAAAGAGTTTCCCATTTACAGGAAGTATAAAAACAACAAGAGTTATTTTAAAATTATAAACCCGCGTTTATTCGAAGAGGTGCAGGCGCTGGGGCAACAACGGATAATAAAACTTGTAGAAGCGAAACAATTTCCGGAAATGGTTTTTATAAACGACCTGATTGCCAACTACAGTGCTATGGCCGACGAGATCACTGAGAAAGAATACGAGGCGTTTAAAGGATCTGCTACAACAACTCAGTAATTCCCCGAAAAGGTATCGCCCTGTTTCAGATCGCCGCTGGTGTATCCTTTTTTAAACCAGAACGCGCGTTGCTCGGATGTGCCGTGTGTAAATGCATCGGGTACCACTTCCCGGCCGCTCATCTTCTGGAGACGGTCATCGCCAATGGCCCTGGCTGCATTCAGCGCTTCTTCAAGATCACCGGCTTCCATCACTTTGGTCATTTGCTGGTTATGATGCGCCCACACGCCGGCGTAAAAATCAGCCTGTAGTTCAAGCGCCACAGACAATTTGTTGGCTTCTTTTTCAGAAAGTTGCTGCATTCTGCCCTGAATTTTTTCTCTGGTGCCCAGCAACTGCTGAACATGGTGACCTACTTCATGGGCAATGACATAAGCGGTGGCAAAATCGCCGGCTGCGCCAAAACGGGTTTGCAGGTCACTGAAAAAAGAAAGGTCGAGGTAAACTTTCTGATCGGCCGGGCAGTAAAACGGCCCCACCGCGGAATTGGCGCTGCCACAGGCAGATCCGGTTCGCTCCCTGAACAACACCATTACCGGTTCTCTGTAGTCCATGCCCTGTTCGGCAAAGAGTTTATTCCATACATCTTCTGTAAGGGCGAGAACGGTGGCGGAAAATTCCGCGATCTTATCTTCACGGGCATCTTTTGTCTCCACCACGCCCCTGGCTTCGGTTTGCTGCTGGTTGCTACTGATCTGGTCCACCAGGTTCGCGCTGTCTGAGCCAAAGAAAAAATTAATCGCCAGATAAATGAGCAGGCCGCCGATTCCTCCGCCAATAGCGAGACCTCCGCCCGAAAACCCCCTGCGGTCTTCAACATTACCGCTTTGTCTGCGTCCTAACCATTTCATAAAATAAATGTCTGTTTTCCGGAATATGCAATTTAAATACCAGTCCCGGGATTGGTTCAGATTATTATCTTTGTCATCCAAAAAAACAAGGTATGAGCCAGCGTCAAAAAATAAAAGATCTTCTGAAGAGCAGTCCCGAAGGGCAAGTGATCACGGTTAAAGGATGGGTGCGGACTTTCAGGAATAATTCATTTATTGCGCTGAACGATGGCTCAACCAATAACAACCTTCAGGTAGTTGTGGATTTTACCAGCACGCCTGAAGAAACATTAAAACGGATTACCACAGGTGCCGCCATCAGCGCGACAGGTAGTCTTGTGGCTTCCCTCGGCAAGGGCCAGACTGTAGAATTAAAGGCAGAGCGGGTGGAAGTGATTGGTGACAGCGATGCTGAAAAATATCCATTACAGCCCAAAAAACACAGTCTCGAATTTTTGCGCGAAATTGCTCACCTGCGTTTCAGGACCAACACTTTTGGCGCGGTGTTCCGGGTGCGCAACAGCCTTGCTTTTGCGGTTCACAAATTTTTTAATGAGCGTGGATTTGTATACATGCACACGCCCATTATCACTTCCAGCGATGCGGAAGGGGCGGGAGAGATGTTCAGGGTGACAAACCTGGATCTGAATGCTTTGCCAAAAGATGAAAACGGCAACGTAGATTACAAACAGGATTTTTTCGGGAAATCAACCAACCTTACAGTGTCAGGACAACTTGAGGGTGAACTCGCGGCCATGGCTTTTGGTGACATTTACACCTTTGGTCCGACTTTTCGTGCAGAGAACAGCAACACAGCCCGTCACCTGGCGGAGTTCTGGATGATTGAGCCGGAAATGGCGTTCGCGGAACTCACCGACAACATGGACGTTGCTGAAGAAATGCTGCAATACCTTATTCGTCACGCGCTCGAAAACAACCGTGAGGATCTTGAGTTTCTGAGTCAGCGTCTTGAAGAGGAAGAAAAACAAAAACCACAGAACGAACGGAGTGAAATGAATCTCATCAACAAACTTCAGTTCTGCCTTGACAATAAATTTGAGCGGGTTACCTACACTCAGGCCATAGAGATCCTGCGTGAAAGCAATCACAACAAAAAGAAAAAATTCCAATACCTGGTTGATAAATGGGGCGTTGATCTGCAAAGTGAACACGAGCGTTACCTCGTAGAAAAACATTTTAAAAAACCTGTGATCCTCATCGATTATCCCAAAGAGATCAAATCGTTTTACATGCGTTTGAACGATGATGGGAAAACCGTAGCTGCGATGGACATCCTTTTCCCGGGCATCGGCGAAATTATCGGAGGTTCACAGCGTGAAGAAAGACTTGAAAACCTGGAAGCGCGGATGAAAGAGATCGGTATTCCTTCCGAAGAACTCAGCTGGTATTTAGATACCCGTCGTTTCGGATCGTGCCCGCATGCCGGTTTCGGACTCGGATTTGAACGTCTGGTTTTATTTGTTACCGGAATGACAAACATCCGCGACGTAATTCCTTTCCCGAGAACTCCAAAAAACTGCGAATTTTAACCGGGCTGTTTAATTTTCTTCCGACGATGGAGCAAGTGCCGCCTGGCCTTCTCCTACAATGAAGATGCGATGCGCGATGTCCTTGTTCGTGAGCGCGCGTTCGATCCTTTCAGGGTGGGTATCGGTAATAAATACCTGACCAAATTTATCGCTGCTTACCATTTCAAGCAGTTTTGTAAAACGTTGTTCGTCGAGTTTATCGTAAACATCGTCCAGCAGCAACAAAGGTTTGATGTTTTTCTGTTGCCTGATAAATTCGAACTGCGCCAGCTTGAGCGCCATCAGATAAGATTTCTGCTGACCCTGCGACGCGAATTTTTTTAAGCTGAAACCATTTAATTTAAAATCCAGGTCGTCTTTGTGCGGGCCAACAGTAGTGTATTGCAGGGCGCGGTCTTTCGCCAGACAGGTGAGCAACACGGTTTTAAAATCACGTCCTTCAAGGCTGTTTTCATAATCAAGGCCAACCAGTTCGCGACTGTCGCTGATAAAATTATAATACGAATTAAAAAGCGGGATAAAATGTTTGAGAAATTCCTGGCGTTTTTCAATGATGGTTCTGCCGTGAATGATCAGCTGTTCATCCCAGATCTCAAGGGTTTCGGAATCAAAACTGTTCTGAACCGCAAAATGTTTGAGCAGCGCATTACGTTGTTTAAGCACCTGGTTATACGAGATCAGTTTGTCGAGGTAAACCTTATCGTATTGAGAAATGATGCCATCCAGAAAACGCCGCCTGATCTCACTGGTTCCGTTAATGAGTTCAGAATCGTTAGGTGAGATCATCACCAGCGGAAACTGGCCAATGTGTTCACTCAGCCGATCGTATTCTTTTTTGTTCTTTTTAAAGATTTTTTTCTGATTGCGTTTAATGCCACAATACACCACATTTTCTTCACCCGCTTTTTCAAACTGACCCTGGATCACAAAAAAACCTTCGGTGTGTTTAATGTTCTGACTGTCAATTGGGTTGAAGAAACTTTTGCAAAATGAAAGATAGTGGATGGCGTCCAGCAGGTTGGTTTTTCCCATGCCATTCTGCCCCACAAAACAATTGACCTTTTCCGAGAAATTGGCCTCAAATTCGTGGTAGTTTTTGAAATTAATAAGCGATAAATGCTTTAAGAACATGATTTTTACAAAAATACGCTTATTTTTTAAGGCCGGCTGGTCTGAAAGTTCCGTTTTAACAGAAATAATGCTATCTTCGCAGACTAATTTTTAAGTACAAATGGCTGATTTAAAAGAAGAAACTACCGTTGAGTCAAGGGTAGAAGAAACTGTTCAAACCAAAAAACAGATTGACCCTAGTCTGGAAGGCATTCAACTTTTTTATGAAAAGAATAAAAATGCGGTAAACTACATTGGTGGAGGTTTACTCGTGCTGATTGCCGCGTTGATCTATTACAAGGCAATGTACCTGCCTGAGCAGGAAGCAGCAGCTTCTAACGAAATCTTCTGGGCCGAAAATTATTTTGAAAAAGACAGTTTTAACCTTGCTTTAAAAGGCGGTAAAATGGTGATGTCAGCTGATGGTCAGAAACAAATGATGGGTTTTGAGCAGGTGGCTGATGAATTCGGCTTAACCAAAACCGGCAATCTCGCCAACTATTATGCGGGCATCTGTTACCTTCGCACCGGAAAATTTGAGCAGGCCATTGAGTTCCTTAAAAAATATGATGGTGACGATCTGATCGTTTCTTCAATCGCATTGGGCGCCATTGGCGACTCACATCTTGAACTTAACCAGTTGGATGAAGCGGTAAAATACTATTCAAAGGCTGCTGATAAAAATGAAAATTCTTTTACAACCCCGTATTACCTTAAAAAAGCCGGGTTTGCGCAGGAACTGAAAGGTGATTTTTCAGGAGCTCTCAGCAGTTACGAGCGCATTCAGAAAGAATATCCAATGTCTGCCGAAGGTCGCGAGATCGAAAGAGACATCGCCAAAGTAAAAACCCAGGGAAATCTTTAAAAATCCTTTAAATTTAAAACGAGGTCTGCCTGAAGTGCAGACCTTTTTCTTTATACCATGAGCAGTGCAAATAAAAATTTAAGTGAGGTAGAAGGAACCGCGGCAGGTAACGCCCGTCCTTTCCGTTTTGGTGTGGTGTATTCTGAATGGAATCACGAGATCACCGGTGCCCTTAAAGAGGGCGCTGTTCAAACGCTGCTGGCACATGGGGCAGTTCCGGAGAACATCATCATCAAAGAGGTGCCGGGTAGTTTTGAACTTACCCTCGGCGCGCAATACATGGCAGAATACACCAATGTAGATGCGATCATCTGTCTGGGTTGTGTTATTCAGGGCGAAACCAGGCATTTCGATTTTATCTGCGATGCGGTGGCCCAGGGCATTACCAACCTGAACATCAAATACAACAAACCATTTATCTTTGGGGTGCTTACTCCCAATAACCAGCAACAGGCTGCCGACAGGGCAGGGGGAAAATATGGTAACAAGGGTGACGAGGCCGCAGTTACCGCCATCAAAATGCTGAACATGAAAAGATCTTTTTAAAGATCAGAGTTTCAGTAAAGATCCGAACAGGTCTTTAAAGCTGGTGACTTCCACAAGCCGGTTTTTGCCTATCAGCGAATGCTCTGCTAGACCGTGAAGTACAAATTCCATCATCACAAGTTTATCGTTTCCGCTGAGTTCGGGCTGGTATTTTTTAACCAGTTCTTCAAGGCCATCTACAATCAGCAGCGCGCTGCCGTACGTTTTGTCTTTTTCATTGATGAGCAGATCCAGCTGGTTGTTCTGTGAAAACCAGTTGATGATGGGCGTGTATTCAGATTCGTCTTTTTTCTTTTTTAGTTTGGAAGGATCGGGGAACAGCTGCGCAAACAAATTACGGATGGCCATGCTGATCAGGTTTTGCGCAATCACAGCGGGACCTTCCTGCTCCCCCTCATACACCAGTTCAACCTTGCCGTTAATGGCCGGAACCGCGGCGTAAAGATCAGAGATCCGTGCGAAACTGTAAGGCAGTCCGTTTTCAAGGAACCGCAGCTCGGCCGCACTCACCAGACTTTCAAAGGCGCTGATGGTCAAACGGGCGCTTACGCCGCTTTTGGCGTCCACAAACTCACTTCCTCTCGCTTCTACGGCAACTTGTTCGATCAGAGTTTTTAAGAGATCACTTACGGCAATGCTGCGTTGTGTATCGCTGAGCCTGGCCTGATCTGCTGTAATTTTTTTGGAATGTTCAATTGAACGCGGATAGTGTGTGAGGATCTGTGAACCGATCCTGTCCTTCAAAGGCGTAACAATGCTGCCACGGTTGGTATAGTCTTCGGGATTGGCGGTAAAAACAAATTGCAGATCGAGAGGAATGCGCAGGTTAAATCCGCGGATCTGCACATCGCCCTCCTGGAGAATATTAAACAGCGCCACCTGCAAACGGGCCTGGAGATCTGGCAGTTCGTTGATCACAAAAATAAAACGGTTGCTCCGTGGAATTAATCCGTAGTGGATCACATTTTCATCGGCCAGCGAAAGTTTCATGTTCGCTGCCTTGATCGGATCAAGGTCGCCGATAAGGTCAGCCACGCTCACATCGGGAGTTGCCAGTTTCTCGGCAAACCTCGCGCTTCGGTGAATCCAGGCAATCGGTGTATCGTCTTTTTTTTCTTCAAGTAACCTTACAGCAAAACCGGAAACCGGGGCCAGGGGATCGTCGTTCAGCGGACTGCCCGCTACTACAGGAATGTATTCATCCAGCAGGTTCACCATTTGCCTCGCCATTTTTGTTTTTGCCTGTCCGCGCAAACCCAGAAAAAGTATGTTGTGTCTGCTCAGCACCGCTCTCTGAAGTTCAGGCAACACGCTGTCCTCGTAGCCGAAGATGCCTTCAAAAACAGTTTCTTTTTTCTTCAGCTTTTCAATAAGGTTATCTCTCATCTCATCTTTGATGCTTTTGCTGCGATAACCCGATTTTTTTAATTCGCCAAATGTTTTGATCAAGGGTGCTGTCATATTGTTTAAAGTTTTTTTCTTTTTTTACTGGTGTAGTCTCTGAAGATCATTTCTCCGAGTCCTTTGAGTCCGGTGAAATACGCTTTGCCCTGGTTGGCTTCTGTAAATTCGTCAACAAAATTCTGAAGATAAGGATCGCGTGCCACCATAAATGTGGTGATGTCGATCCTGCTTCTTTTACAGGCCGCCGCGAGGGTCAGACATTTGTTTACGATGCGCCGGTCGAGACCCACGCTGTTCATGTAGTACTGTCCCTTTTCTTTGATGCACGAGGGTTTGCCATCGGTGATCATAAAGATCTGTTTGTTGGTGGCTTTCTTTTTCCGCAGGATGGAAGATGCGAGTTCCAGGCCGGCCACCGTATTGGTATGGTAGGGCCCTACGGTTAAATACGGCAGGTCTTTCAGTTGTATGGGCCAGGCATCGTCTCCAAATACAATTATGTCAAGACTATCTTTTGGATATTTTCTTCTGATCATTTCAGCCAGGGCCATCGCTACCATTTTGGCAGGTGTAATCCGGTCTTCGCCATAAAGGATCATGCTGTGACTGATGTCTATCATCAGCACGGTGGCTGTTTGTGTTTTGTATTCCTGTTCGGAAACGAGCAGATCGTTTTCTGTAAGTGTAAAATCATCGAGGCCGTGATTGATCTGCGCCTGTTTCAGAGATTCTATCATGGCAATGTTTTGCGGAGAATCACCAAATTCATAAGCCCTGAGATCGCCGCTCGTTTCTTCACCATTGCGTCCGCTGAATTTTGTTTTGTGACTTCCTTCGGCACCTTTTTTTAGTTTCCCGAAAATGTGTTCGAGCGCGTCGCTGCGAATGGCCTGTTCTGTTTTGGGCGTGATGGCCATGCCGCCCTCTTCTTCTGTTACTTCTCTCAGATAGCCGCGTTTTTTTAACTCCTCAACAAAATCATCGAGCGTATAATTTTCGTCCGTGAGTTCGTATTCCCTGTCAAGTTCTTTCAGCCAGTCCATAGCTTCTTCAACATCACCGCTGGTATGCGTGATGAGCTGTTTAAAGATCTTAAACAACGATTCAAATCTTGAAGCGGGATCGGCCGAGAATTTTTTAAACCTGTAACCAAGCATGAACGTAAAGTTTAAAAATAAACGCCTGAACTAATGTTAATAATTGTTCAGCGCCTCAGGGCCTCTTGCGGATGTCGTCGAAATTGCCGCTGATGGCGGTAAGCGTGCCACCGGAAAGTTTACAGTTAAAATTACCCGACAAGGCGTCGCTGGTGCTCGACGTGATGTTGACAGTGCCCGTCCCGGTATAAAGAACAGATCCTGTATAATATTCAAACTGGTTGCCGCTCAGGGAAGAGATATGGTAAACGCCGGTATTTATTTCCGAAAGCCGCATCTCTATGCTTGATGCACCACCGCTGTGGAATGCAAAGATCACATTGCTGCTGACGTAGGCATGGGCAGAGTCGCAGCTGATGGTGCTGCCGGGCTGAGGTGTAATGCGGAAGTAAGGAGGATCGGTTACCACCGGATTTCCGGAACCCGGGTCTTCGGGGTCGGGTTCGTCCTTGGCACAGCTGCTGAAAATAATCAGACAGGCTAACAAAACAGTTGTTATATTTAGATGTGATTTTTTCATTGTTTCTTCAGATGTAAAGACCAGTTAAAACAGCTTTTTTTATTTCAACATGGATCTATTTAATAACACAACAAAGCAAATAAGATGCCTCGTTATTTGCGCTCTTTGTTTTACATATTTGATAACAAGA
>CAZFCR010000088.1:0-10574 GCA_964517305.1 uncultured Akkermansia sp. | reverse complement strand
CGTACTAAGGTTTTAAACGGCCTTTGATTTTCTCGCACAATTCCATGAGGCCAAAGCTACGGGTGCTGCCGCGGAAAAGCGTTGCAAACCCCTCGGTCTTCGCTGCCTGTGCGCAGGGACCTGGCAGGGTTGCGCGTTGGCTTGTTAACGAAGACTTTAAATGCTAAAACCCTGCGTCATCGCGAAGGCTTTATCTGTGTTGCCGAGGCCTGAAGCGATCTGGGCTCGGGAAACATTAACATTCGGTGAGAACAGATTGCTTCGGCCAGCGGTCCTGCAGGCAGCCTCGCAACGGACGGGTTATTGTAGTATATGGTTCTGAGTTCCAGGGCCTGAAGCGATCTGGGCTGGTGAGATTCTATATACATAAAGGGCAGATGGCTTCGGCGAAAACCCTCGATTCACCGGGCCCCTATAACCCAAAAAACCCGCATCGCTGCGGGCTTCTCGTGGAGATTGATTCGAATACTAATACTTTTTTTCTTCGCCGTCTTCCGTTTTAATCAGAATGCCATGCTCATCTATTTTAATCTCCGCGTCCTTCCCGTTCACCTTGACGCCTCTTTCATCTATGCTGATCTTTTCCGTTCTGTGGCGTTTGTTGCGATGGTGATCCCATTCTTCATCAATGTTATGAAGGTTATCACAATCGATGCAGGTCAGGCCTTTATCAGTCATCTTCCAGCGGCGTTCAACCATATCGCCATCCCAGGTATTGGTTGTATTCTCAACGTTATTCAGGAAGTTTTTCATGCTTTTATCAAAATAGATCACTTTGCCTTTTGGAAGCATCAGCTTCATCTTTAACTCAGGCAAACGCCATTTCACAAACTCGTCTACGTGAAACACTTCATCAAAAATAAACGTGTTTTTATCCTGTTTAAACGAATAGCGGATGGCCCTTGCATTTTCATTGGCTTCTTTTTTAGTAGCACCTTTGGCCAGGTAAGAGATCACCAGTTCGGGTTCATCGCCGGTGCTCTCCACCACATCCAGTTCGGCGTAGCCAATAATGCTTTTTGAGTTACCTGAATGTCCGAAACTGTACCCACGTTTTTTGCCGCTTAAATTCAGTTCAAGATCGTCCATGTTGTCAAAGTGCAGCGAATCGAGCACCGCGGCAGCAGGACTGAGTTTCACCACAAGAGTATCGCCGGTGTTATCAAACACAGCCACCTCTTTGATCCGGGCATCTTCAGAGAATTGCCGAACGGTCACCACCGTCACATACACACCAAGGATCAGACCAAACAGCCAGATAAAACCCAGGCTCATGTTCAGCCAGCGGTTGCTGTAACGGATGTTGAACAGGAGACGGATGCCGGTGTACAGCAGCATAAAAATAGGGATGCCGCATACCAGGATAAAAGAGGTCAGCGCAAGACCGTAATAGGTCGGAGAGCTGAAGATCACGGATGTCCATTCGGTAAAATCGGCGCGTGCGTCGAAGATGGCCACACCGGTAAGGGCCGCTACGTAACCGAACAGAAAAAGACCACCAATCATCAGCAGAAACAATCCGAACAAACGGCCAACCACATTAAAGATGGTATTCAGCGCGTTCGACATGTTGCTTCTCACCGACTCACCGTAATTGCGGTTTAAATCGTTGCCGTATTTATTAAAACGGTTCTTTACATCTTCAGCTTCTTCTTTAAAAGAACGGATGATGTTGTTGATGTTGGCACTTTCGCCGCGCATCGCGAACTTATCAGTTGTGGTTTTTGCTTCAGGGATGATGATCCATAAAATGATGTACACCCAGAGGCTGATACCGCCGAAAAAGATCAGCAGGAACATGGCCAGGCGAACCCATACCGTGTCGATGTCGAAATAGGCAGCCAGACCGCTGCACACCCCGCCAATGGCCTTTTCATCGGGATTACGGAAGAGCCGCTTTTTTATTTTCTCGGCGCCGGGAGCAGTCTGTTCGGTTTCCGACTGGTATTTTTCTTTGCCCGATGTTTCACCAAATTCTTCGGGTTTGCCCATCACGTCCTTCACATATTCAACGTCCTGCATCAGGATCACCTGTTTTGAAGTGTTGATCTTTCCCTGAAGCAGTTCCGCTATCCGGGCTTCTATGTCTGACATGATTTCGTTGCCTCCGTCCGTGGCGCTGAAATACCCCTTAATTGTTGAGAGGTACTTGCTTAAGCTTTCGTATGCATCTTCTTCAATATGAAAAATGATGCCGCTTATGTTGATTGTGACTGTTTTGTTCATTTCGGTGTTTTAATAAATTTAAAATTTTTTTCCCTGGGCTATGGTTTTATTCACTGCTTCAACCAGTTCGGTCCACGAAAGCTGAAGTTCTTTCAGATACTGCTCTCCTATTTCGGTGAGTTTGTAATATTTCCGCGGAGGACCGCTCGTGCTCTCTTCCCAGCGGTAACCCAGCAGACCGGTATTTTTTAAACGGGTGAGCAATGGGTAAAGGGTACCTTCAACTACTACAAGTTTCGTGTCCTTCAGCTTATCAATGATCTCTGTGGGATAAGCGTCGCCCTGCGACAGGATGGAAAGTATGCAGAGTTCAAGAACGCCCTTGCGCATCTGTGCCTGGGCCGCTGCCCGTTCCGATGCGCCTTCGGATCTTCCTGTGTTCTCTGTGTTCATCATTTTTTATTTTGATTGTATGATTAAAGTGTTTTAAGATTTAAAGTCACGCTGTGCACAACGTCATGCTGCAATTCAATAAGGCGCAAGCCCGACAATTTTTTTTCAATTTGTTTTTTCAGCAGATCGTCATTTGTTTTGGCGAGCACAAAATTCACGCAGCCGGTCGAATCGGTTGTAAAAAGCACTTCCACTTTTTTGTTATCTGCCTGGTGTTCGTGTATCGGCAACAACATACCCGGAAACTGAAAAAACTGACGGATGGTTTTCTGCGTTTCCGCCGATGTTTTTTTAAGAACAGGAGCTGTATAGGGTTTCGCGAAATAAGAAGTAAGAACAAGTGCCGTAACCAGAACAGTTTTAATAAGGAGTTGATGGTTTTTCATTGTTTTTGATTTTTAATTTTTCAGTAACTTGTTTCAATAGCTATTATGTGATGCAAATATACACTCAATCAACAGTACCTTGCGCTACATGGTACTATAATTAACACATGTTGTACATAATTGACTGATAATCAAGGTAAGAATTTTTAGCCGTTTTATCTGTTAAATGAATATCTTTGCCTTTCATTTTATTTCGATGCACGATTGGTCCGCGGATTTTGCCGCATTGCTTTCAGTAGAAGGCGTAATTGGTTTGATCACCCTCTCTGTTCTGGAGATCATCCTGGGAATTGACAACATTATATTTATTTCTATCGCCGTTAACCGTTTGCCGCGTCCGCAACAAAAAGGCGCGCGTACACTGGGATTGGCGCTTGCCCTCGTGGTACGCTCTGTACTGCTTCTTTTTATTGGCTGGATCGCCGGTCTGCGCGAAGCGCTGTTTTTTATCGGACCCTATGGTATCAGTGGGAAAGCACTCATTCTCATAGGTGGTGGCATTTTCCTGCTGGTAAAAACCTGGCAGGAGATCATGGAGAAGATCAACACCGATGAAGATGAAACAGAATACAAAAACAAAGGCAGCGCCACGCTGAGGTCCGTGATCATCCAGATCATCATCATCGATTTTATCTTCAGCTTCGACAGCATCCTTGCCGCCGTAGGCGTAAGTGGTGTGGTGCTCATCATGATCGGCGCCGTGGTCATCAGCATGATCCTCATGATCCTGTTCAGCGGCATGGTGGCCGAGTTCATCAATAAAAACCCGGGCATTAAAATGATCGCGCTGGTCTTTTTACTCGTCATCGGCGGCATCCTTCTTGCCGAAGGTCTCCTGGACAGTTACAACTTTACGCTTCCTGAAAAAGAACACATCGAGCTCAATAAAAATTACGCCTACATCGCCCTCGCTTTTGCCCTCATCATTGAAGGCTTTAACATGAAAGAGCGCCGCGTAAAACGCAAAAAAGACCTCGAGCTCAAAGAAGACTGACCTGGTATTTTTAGAATTTAGTGTTTTCAGGGGATTCAGACACATTGCCTGAGGTATTCAGCAAGCCTGTGAAATTACCCATACCATTAATTTCTTTCACCAGACTTACAATCACAACCGGCACAATGATGTAAAAGTAGCGGCCCACATTGGTGCCGAGTGCCCAGGCGTATGAGAGCAGGTTCACCTGCAGAAACAACAATACCATTTTAAGCAGTTCAAATCTGTGAATGGACAATGAACGACTCCATTTATAGGTGACCACAGCAAGATAAATGATAAAGATGTTGAGCGTCATCACCAGCTGTTTCAGGTAGGTTAACCAGGGAAAAGGCTGTCCGGTCATGGTTTTCCACACAAAAGAGAGCGACAGCTGAAAGTCGAGCGCCGATGTATAAAAGATGGTTTTACGGAGCACAATAAAACCGATCATCAGCACCACACAACTGAACAGCACATGCAGGTAATACCTTTTTCTTTCCGGGAAATAATCCATCAGGGCCATCAGACCCAGGGCCAGAAAAACATATTCCCTCTGAAAGAGCAATAAAATCAAAGGAATAAGAGCATAATAACTTCCTCGTAAATAAAAATGGAGCGTCACCGTAAACAGCAACACAGAACAGGCGTCCGTTAACGGCATGAGCTCATAAAAAAGTGTACCAAATCCGAGCAGGTAAAAAAGTCCGCCGGTAAAGGCCAGGAGAGGCTGGCTGCTGATGCGGCGCAAAATAAAAAACAGGTAAACACCCGTAGCCACCACGCAGAGGTAATTAAAAAACACGGCGCAGAAAAACACGTCACGCTCAAATCCCCAGCCCTGGTATTTATCAAAAACCGTGATGGTATCGTAGTGCAGTCCGCCCTGATAAAAAAGGTGAACTATAAAAGACCCCACGAGCCGCATGTTAAAAGGTGCGTTCGTATTGTCAATCGCCCAGTCTTTATAAAGCCGGTAATACTGGAAAAAATCATGGGCCAACGGTTCCGGGTCCCCGAACTTGTAAACGAAATAAAACAGCGGAAAAGCCAGCAGGCCGTAAATGAAGCTCAGGAACACGATCGCAGGCCCGTTTTTATATCCCCCAATTTTCATTTGGCCCTAAAAGTAAGTTAATTTAGCGTTCACAATTTGCGATTCGTCGAAATTGAACCAAAACCTGCTGGTTATGAAAGTCATGCACCTATTTTTGGCCTTTTTCCGTTTGTTTATTGAGGCTATAATTGTAAATTTGTAAAGGAAACAACGAGTAGTTTTATTACTCAATAATGATAGAAGCCCTTATATCCTCAAAGACCCGGATCAAACTGCTGTTGAAATTTTTTCTGAACAGCAAGAATACCGCCTATTTACGCAATTTAGAGGACGAATTCGGGGAGAGCACCAACGCCATCCGGGTAGAACTGAACCGTTTTGAAGAAGCCGGATTCTTAACTTCAAGCGCGGAGGGCAACAAAAAGATTTTTACCGTCAATACCAAACATCCTTTTTTTCCCGACATTAACAAGATCCTCATGAAAATGACCGGGCTTGAATATGTGGTGGATTATGTGCTGCAACGCATCGGCGAACTGGATAAAGTATTTTTGGTGGGCAACCTGGCCCGCGGCAAAAACACCGATATCATTGACCTGGTGCTGGTGGGAAACAAACTGAACAAAGCTTTTCTGATCGAGCAGATTGAAAAAGCCGAAAAAAAACTCGACAAAAAAATAAGGTACGTGCATTACTCGGCCGAAGAATTTAACATCGAAAAGATAAAAGAACCCGGCATGCACCCCCTGCTCCTCTGGAGCAAATAATATATTTGGTGCGTTAATAAAGGCGCCAGAAAAATATCAGAACCTGGCAATACAAAAGGTTCACAAAAAAACTCGGGATGGGACTGAGGAGGCGAAGCTGTGAAATGACACATAGGCACATAGAAAAGAATTAGCATAACCACATAGGGCACATAGGAGTTACGGATCTATCGTTTTTCACACAGGCACATAGAAAAGAGTTAGGATAACCACATAGGGCACATAGGAGTTACGGATCTATCGTTATACACATAGGCACATAGAAAAAATAAGGATCAACATACGCACAAAATGAATAAAGCTGAATTTACCCGCGCGTTTGTTGATAAAGTGACTTATGACGTTGTGGGCGCGGCGATTACAGTGCAGCGGCAGATGGGCAGAGGACTGATGGAGAGTGTCTACCACGAGTGCATGAAAGTTGAACTGGGAAAAAGGAACCTCAAATACATTTCAGAATTAAAAATTCCCGCCTTTTATGATGAAAAATTATTGTCTGTTAAATTCCGTTGCGATCTTTTTGTCGAAAATTGTCTTGTTGTCGAGCTGAAATCTGTGAGTTACGTGATCGCCGAACACAAAGCAAAATTGCTTAATTACATGCGCCTGCTTGAAGCTCCCAAGGGAATACTCATTAATTTTAATTGTAGCAATATATTTAAAGAAGGTCAGCAAACTTTTGTAAATGACATCTACGCAAAACTCAGATAAACTTATTTATTCGGAACATACACACTTTTCTATGTGAACTATGTGTCTATGTGTCTTCCCTATGTGCCTATGTGTCCCTATGTGGTTAACTAATGTCTAAAACCTGGAAAGCCCTCTACGTTGCCTCCCGCTCTGAAAAAAAAGTGTCGGAAACCTTGCTGGGTAAAAATATAGAAGCGTACGCCCCGGTGGTAAAAACCATGCGCCAGTGGAGCGACCGTAAAAAAATGGTAGAGATGCCCTTGTTAAACGGCTATGTATTTGTGCGCACTGCTACCCTCGCCGAAAACGACCAGGTGCTGCAGACAAAGGGTGTGGTGAGTTTTGTAAAATGGGAAGGCAAGATTGCCCTGATCCGCGACGAAGAAATTGCCCGCTTAAAACAACTGGTCGAACTCGGTTACCACCTCGAAGCCAGTCCAACCAACAAAGTGTACAAGGCAGGCGACAAGATCAAAATTGCCGCAGGCGCGCTGAAAGGCCTTGAGGGTTACATTGTAAAAGCCGGCGAAAACAAATTACTGGAAATTGTGCTTGAGAGCATTGGTCATACGATTAAAGTTAAATTACCGAAAGAGGTAGTGACAGAAGGGTGATAAATAACAATTCTATAAGTGAGTAAAACATCCATATATTCTGCCTTCAAATCAGCCTACCACGTATTTCCAAAAGAATACAAGGTCCGTTTATGGATTGCGGCGGTTTTATTACTCGTCAACTCCGTACTCGAACTCATTGGACTCGCCGCCTTACTCCCTCTCTTTTCAATTATGCTGAAGGATAATTTTATCCAGGAGAACGAACACCTTCTTAAAGTATATAACCTGATAGGATTCAGCAGCGAACTGTCTTTTATCCTGTTTATTTGCAGCTTCATACTTTTTGTGATCATAACAAAAAACGTTCTCGGTGCGCTGATTGTAAAATACCAGACAAAGTTTTCATTCTCTTTATATACATATTTCAGCGCGCAGCTTCAAAGGTACTTTTATGAAAAAGGATATCTTGAAATCAAAAAAGAAAATTCCAACCTGATCGTCAGTTACATTCAAAATTATCCGGCATGGTTCGCACAGTATTTTATCCTGCCAATCCTTGTACTCGCCAACGAGATCATTGTTGTATTGCTGCTGATCTCCGCAATAGTTTTCTACAGTCCGCAAATAGTTCTTTTACTTTGTTGCACCGTTGTGCCGCTCTCCGCGGCTGTTTACCTGTATATCCGGAAAAAAATCAACGGTGTAGGTGCACTAAAAGCGGAATACGGCGTACAACTGCACAAACACCTTCACCAGTCCATTGAAGGTTTTGTGGATGTAAAAACCCTTGTGAAAGAGGAACACTTTTTTGATATTTTTAAAAGAACCGTGGTCCGCAACTCAGCGTTAAGTGTAAAAAGCAATGTGCTGATGACAATCCCTACACGCGTAATTGAAACTGGAATGGTGCTGGGCATCATTTGCCTTTTGTTATCGGGACTGTTTCTTTTAGAGAGCAAAAGCCAGCTAAGTACACTTCTCGGTTTATTTGCCATTTCCGCTTACCGCATTCTTCCTTCTGTAAACAGGATGATGGCTGCTTTGCTCAGCATCCGCGAACAACAGTACACAGTTGACATGATCACCAGAGTTAAGCCCGGCTCATTTACACAAAAACCAGCCAGAAAAACGCCATCTGTCCTTCCATTTAACAATGCCATCAGCGTAAAAGGACTTCAATTTTCTTACCCCGGTAAAAACAAAACTTTGAATGACATCAGTTTCCAGCTCCGAAAAGGCGAAACGCTTGGGATCATTGGCCGTTCAGGTTCCGGAAAAACAACGCTCATTAATATTCTTCTCAGATTTATCAGGGAAAACGAGGGCTCTATCGAAGTGGACGAACAGGTTCTTTCTGAAGATAACGTTGAATCATGGCGCCACCTCATAGGTTATGTGCAACAAAATGTTTACATCATGGATGGCACACTGGCCGAAAACATTGCATTCGGCGTGCCTAAGGAACAGATCGACCCTGACAGGCTCAACTATGCCATTGAAGCCGCAAGTCTCACAGAACTGGTCGCAGACTTCCGCTTGGTGTGCAGACACCCATAGGTGAAAGGGGTTCTCTGATTTCCGGCGGCCAGAGACAAAGGGTAGGCATTGCGCGTGCGCTGTATGCCAATGCACAGATCCTGATCTTCGATGAGGCCACATCCGCGCTCGATACACAAACAGAAACAGAAATTACAGAATCAGTAAAAACATTATCGGAGCGCCACCTCACCATGATCATCATTGCGCACAGGCATTCAACACTGAGGTATTGTGACCGCATCATGGAACTCGAAAACGGTGAAATCAAAAAATTCTATACCTATCCCGAGCTCCATCACAAAACTTTTGCCGGACAGTTATGAAGGGAAAAACATCATCCAGAGTAGATGGAATTGAATTTCCTTTTCCATTGAGCGACAATAAAACCTACTCCCGCAGGCAAAATAAAAATGTATTTCGTTTATTGAAATTCTGGAGTAACGTTTTTTTTGGTTACAGAAAAGCTGATTTAAAACTGGCGGCCACCCTGCGGAAAAAGGAATGTTACTACGGCCCTTTTAAAGGGGAGTTCGGACACTTTCTCGCGCACACCCTGCCCTTTTTAATGTACCTGCATCACAAAGGCGTTAAAATTATTTACTGCGGAATGAGTCTCCACGAACCCTTTATGCGCGACGAAAAGGGCAACAACATTATTCACCGCTTTTTGCCACTCCGTGATTTTTTTCATGAAGTATCTCCCAGTTCCAATAGCACTGTGCCCCCCGCGGATGTGCAGGTTGAAATTACAAAGTTTACAGAAGAGGCCTTAAAAAGCGGGCTGCCATTCTGGAATATTGGCGATAATTTTTATTACTGGTTCGTACACCGGTCCTGGCTCATGAAAGGACATACCTACGCTTACAACATCGGTAAAGCCTATTCGGCGCAAAAAGAAAATGCCTGCGCGATCTTTCCAAGAAACAAAGGCGCGAAAAGTTCCAGAAATAATGGCGAAGCATGGGACTACGCAAAAGTGATTGAGTTGATTGCACCTTTTTTTGATAAGATCTACATCTGCGGTCATCCTTCACAGGTTCAGAATTTAAAAACAGATCATCCTAAAGTAGAGTTGGCCGTTGGTACAAACAATGCTTTAATGCTCGAAAAAACTTCAAAGGCAAAACTGATCATCACACAACATTCCGGCATCGCGTATGTAGGCGAATACACGGGAACGGATGTGATGCTCATCTACAAAGGCGGTCAGTCACCTTCCGATATTGGAAGTTTAAACAACACCCTTACATTTAAAAAACAATTTGCGGGCAGATCAAAGTTCTATTATGCCTTCAGTGAAGATCAGATAGTATCAAACCTCACCCTGCTTGCAGTTAAACAAAACAACAATAAAATATGAAAAGATTAGAGATCAATTATTCCCTGGCTTCCATGGATGTGCTGGTAAGCCTGGCGCGTTATAATTTCGTTAACCGCACCGTTAACAACAAACAAAGTTCGGTACTTGATTTTGGCTGCGGTTCGGGTTATGGCACAAAAGTTTTAAAGGAACGTTTTTCAGACGTTACTTCTTTTGATGTGTATCCCGACGATTACAAACCTGAGGGTGTTGAGGTAATCCAGGACATTAAAAAGATAAGTGCCCGCAAATACGATGTTATCACGTGTTTTGAAGTGATCGAGCACATCGACGCCGCAGGACAGGTAAAACTGATGCAGGATCTTGCCGGATTATTAAATGAAAACGGAACACTTTTTATTTCTACCGTAAGAAAAATGGATCCGCCACCAAACGAAAACCGCAAAAAAGAACACATTAAGGAATTAAGCTTTAACGAATTGCTTGATCATTGCATTCTCCTGGTTATCTTGCAACCGTTTGACTGGGTTTCATGGGGTATGAATGTCTGTGGATTTCGTTTTGTATGACTTTACTTCTCCTTTCCACTTACACTTTGAGGATTGTGTATTTATTCTTCATAGCACCTTTTTGTAGAGAAAATGAGTCCAGTAGTTTCATTG
>CAZFCR010000087.1:7534-10580 GCA_964517305.1 uncultured Akkermansia sp. | reverse complement strand
TCAGCAAATATTACTGGAACGAGATCACACAGTACTGCAATTATTTTTCGCACGACGATTCTTCGGTGCTCGAGATCGGCTGCGGCAACGGCGATCTGCTGGCCAATATCAAAGGCTCAAAAAAAACGGGGATTGATTTTAGTTCTGAATACATCCGCTGGGCCAGAGAAAGACATCCCGCGGACGGCATAGAGTTCATAGAGATGGACGCCAATCAGCTGGCGCTCGGTCAAACCTACGATCTGATCATTCTGAGTAACCTGATCGGTTTTGTAGATGATATTCAGAATGTTCTTGAAAAAGTAAAAAACTGCTGCCATCCCAATACCAAGATCATTGTGCAGTATTACAATTCTTTGTGGGAGCCCTTGATCAAATTCACGGAATTTCTTGGTCTGAAACAAAAAACCCCGCATCAGAACTGGCTGTCGACCCGCGACATCAGCAACCTGCTGTTTATTTCAGGATTTGATGTTTACAGGAATTCCAAACGTCTCATCTTTCCTTTTTACATCCCCGGTCTGTCTTTTGTTCTGAATAAATACCTGGCAAAATTTCCATTCTTCCGGTTTTTCAGTTTCAACATTTACAACTTCGCGAAGTTATTGCCTGAGACCAACGAAAAACAATACGAGACAAAATACTCCACTACGGTGGTCATTCCTGCCAGGAATGAAAGCGGCAACATTGAGAATGCGATCCTGCGTTTACCCAAATTCGGAAAACATGTGGAGATCATTTTTATTGAAGGCAACAGTACCGACGATACCTGGGAAAAGATCAAAGAAATTCAGCAGAAATACGCTGCCACACACGATATAAAAATTGGTCAGCAAAAAGGCAAAGGCAAAGCCGATGCCGTACGCGAAGGTTATAAAATAGCCACTGGGGATATCCTGATGATCCTGGATGCGGATCTGACCGTTCCGCCGGAAGACCTACCGAAATTTTACAACGCCATTGCCAGCAACAAGGGCGATTTTATCAATGGCACCCGATTGGTTTATCCCATGGATAAAGAAGCCATGCGTTTTCTGAATTATCTTGGTAATCACTTTTTCAGCTGGGCTTTCACCTGGCTGCTCGAGCAAAGATTCAAAGATACTCTCTGCGGCACCAAGGTGATGTTCAGGGCCGATTACATTAAACTCACCAAGAACCGTAAATATTTTGGAGAGTTTGATCCCTTTGGTGATTTTGACCTGTTGTTTGGCGCGCACAAACTGAACCTCCGCATTGTTGAAGTGCCCATCCGTTACCGTGAACGAACTTACGGCACCACCAATATTTCCCGTTTCAAACACGGACTCATTCTTTTAAGAATGTGCGCCTTTGCCAGCAGGAAATGTAAGTTTATCTGAGAATTTTTCGCGGAAAATGGAATTGTTTTTTCTTAGCGCAACAGCGTGACGTGGCCATCCATGGTCTTGGTTTCTCCTTTGGCAGATACAGCGGCAACTTTCCACACATAGACGTCGGTTTTAGCGGGCATGCCTTTAAATGTGCCGTCCCAGCCTTTTGAGAGGTCGCTGCTTTCAAACAGAAGTTCGCCCCAGCGGTCGAATACTTTCATATTAAAAGTTTTTAAACCGCGGCCTACCGGCAAAAAGTAATCATTCCGGTCGTCTCCATTAGGTGTAAAAGCATTCGGAACATAAATATGAAAATCTTCAGCCACGTTCACTACTTTGAGAACACTGTCGGTACAGCCCCATTGATTTTTCACGATCAAAGCCACAGGATAATTGCCTGCCTCCGAAAAATACCACGAAGGCTGTTCGACACGCGTTTGCTGCGCATTGGCCATAAAGAACCATTGCAGTGAACCATTCTCAGCATCAAGACTGGTGTTTGTAAAAATAACAGGTTCGGTATTTTCAACAGGTTCTGCAGGTGCAAAACTAAAATCTGCTCTTGGAAGCGATCGTGCATACACCAGGAATACATTTTCGTTTTTACATCCGGTTACCAGGTCTTTAAAAAAACCTCTGATCTTATGTTCGCCCGGAACCTTAAAACAATGTGCTACGTTGTTACCCGTGTATTTTTTGTTGGCAATTAACCAGTCAGTCTCTATTGACGCGCCGCCCAGGGGAGCAAAAACAAGATCAGTGCAGAATGGCACACAGCCCTCATGATTACCAAGCAGACTGCCTTCAGGCAACGGCCTCACCAAAAGTTCAGTATGAACTAAACCTTTGCAATTGTTACTATCCGTTACAACCAGAGAATAAGTGCCTGAATAAAACTGACTGCTCGCTGTCAGAGAATAGTTTTGTTCAGCAAAATAAATATTGTTCGGTCCGTACCACTGGTAATTCTGGCCCCCTGCTCCTTTAAATACCACATTGTCGTTCACGCACACAGTTCCCGAAGGTGACAGTGTGAGAGCCGGTACAGGCAGCGGTGTGGTGTAAAGCGTAAGTGTGGCAGCGGCTGTGCAGGAATTGACAGCTGTTCCGATCACGGAATAAACCGTGGGAGAAACATTAAGCGCTTTGTACACTTCAACTTCATTGCCTGAATTAAATAAAAGCGCCGGACCAGACCATTGGTAGGCTGAGGCACCACTGGCCGATAAAGTAGCGGAATTCTGAATACAAACCGTGACATTGGAAGTGCTCAGAACCGGGTTTGGAAGTATACTCAATGTTGTGCTGGCCCATGAGGTACATCCATAATTGTTGGTCAAAGATGCTGTGTAAACGCCGCCGTGTGGTACCGCAGTGCTGCTGAAAGAAATAACCGGCGTACCAGCCACAAAGCCAGGTCCCTGCCAGCTATACAATACAATGCTGTGCGAAGGCGCGCCAGCGTGCATACTTACGCTCGCTGTTTCACAAACCGCAATGGGAGGTGTGATGGTTGGCGTTGGTAGAGAATGAACTACCACCATGAGCGAGTTGGTACTTATGCAGGGACCACTGCTTACATTGAGATTGTAAATGCCGCCCACATTTACAGGCACATTTGAAATAACTGGATTCTGATTACCGCTTATAAAATTAGCAGGACCCGTCCAGGTATATGCTTCGCCGCCCGTGGC
>CAZFCR010000087.1:0-7524 GCA_964517305.1 uncultured Akkermansia sp. | reverse complement strand
AGTTTTGCCTTCACAGAGTGGCGCGTTAGATGAAAAAACCACTACCGGCATTGCTGCTACACTCACATTGGCTACGGCGGTGTTGCTGCAGTTACCTTGCCCGTAAACTACTACGCTGTAGGTTCCGCTCATGTTTAAAGCGGCGGACTGAATAACAGGATTTTGCTGGTTACTTGTAAAACCGGCAGGTCCGCTCCAGTAAAAATTACTGCCGGGTGCCGCATTGGCTGAAACAAAAAGCGGTGCGTTAACACAAACGGTGCTGCCCTGTGCGCTCAAAGAAGGTGTTGAGTTAACAAGAACCGATACACTCAGTGCCGCAGTGCAGGTGTTGGCAGCTGTAACGGTAACACTGTAAATACCACTGTTGTTGATCACCGACTGTGCGATAACAGGATTTTGAACCGCTGACACAAATGAAGATGGTCCGCTCCAGGCATAAGAAGCGCCACCGTTTGAAAATAACTGAATGTTTTGTCCACTGCAGACAGGCGTGGTTGCTGCGATCAAGGGAGAGGGTACCGGCTTGATGAAGGCTGAAGCCGTGGAGGATCCAGTACAACCGGCCATTGATCCATAAACAGTATATGAGGTATTTTGCAGGGGTACGTCGGTGATAGATACATTGTTTGAACCCGTGTTCCAGGTATAAGTACCGGCCCCTGAAGCGGTGAGCGTGGCGGTCTGGCCCGGACAAACAGACACATTGCTGACAGTTAGAACCGGGTTGCTGATAAAGGTAACAGCAATGCTGCCGGTAACCAGGCAACCGTTGTTATCCGCACTTGTAATGCTGTAATTATAAACGCCGCCCGAACCCTGTGAAACCGTGTGGGTATCTGAAACCGGGCCCGCAGTATAGGAATAGGTATAACCCGGCACGCCTCCTGAATTGGTAGCGGTTAACACCACGCTTCCTCCGGCGCAAACGCTGGGCGCCGAACTTGAAAGCGCCAGCGATAAGGGCGGCGGCTGAGTAATGAGAAAAATATTGTTGATCGTACACCCGGTCAACGCATCTGTAACTGTAACGCTCCATACTCCCGCAGAAAGACTATCAACCTGCACTGTGGTATAGGTGTTTACGCCATTAGACCATAAAAAACCAACATTTCCTGAACCTCCGGAAATATTGTTGACTGTGGCTGTTCCGTTGTTAACGCCGTTACACGCAAGACTTGTGGCATTTGACAAATTACCCGTAAGTGGTGTTGGAGAAGTAAATGTTGTTGTGGCCGAATAGGTAAAATTAATCCCGGCATCATAAACCACCACTGTGTAAGTGCCCGGACTTAAAGAACTGGCAACCGTTCCCAGCTGTCCCGAAGGCAGCCAGGTATAAGAAAACGGACCCTGACCACCGGTTGCAGCTACTGTTGCTGAGCCCAGACTGGCGCAGGTTATAGAAGAACTGTTGACCACAATACAAGGCTGATTCACATTCAGAACCTGTTGCACAGTATCGGTACCGCCGCCGCAACTGTAGTTAAATATAAGTTTAACAGTGTAAGTGCCAAGCGCCGCATAAGCGTGCATGGGATTTGAAAGTGTGGATGTATTGGCAGAACCGGAACCAGGATCACCAAAATTCCAGGTGATACCCTGAAGAGAATACCCCGCAGCACCACAAAGTGTATTGTTCTGAACAGCCGGCGCTGTAAAATAAGCAGTCTGACAGTTCAGCGAATACGTGTACGGCGGTGGAGGCGGTTTAAAAGCGCTGGTCATAAAATTCGGGAAACCGAGTCTTGAAGTATTCGGACTTACAGACTGTCCCAGATCCACAAAATTACAGCCGCTGCCATACACATTCGGGTTGTTGATCACACCGATGGTGTTTTGATTGTACCTGGCCATGTAGATCTTGCCGTTGACTGCCAGCTGAAGTGCAAACACCATGATACCTGGCGTTGTTGCCATTGTAAACATGGATGCTGCGATGGCCGTGTTAGACCCCGCACAAAGGTCCCACTGATAAAGCACGGAGGGTCCTTCCCTTGTTCCAAACACCTTGGTGCCGTCAGGCGAAAACTCAACGCCATACGGTGAGCTCAGATTACTGCCAAGTACCACCTGGTTTGAAATCACACCGGTTGTATTATTAAAATCATAAACTTCAAAAACGCTTGCACCATACACGCCCAAGGCCAGCCTTTTGCCATTGGGTGAAGCGCGCATGTGTCCCCTTGCGTCCGAATGAAAAGAACCCAGAGTAGAAGTCACCGGCACCAGGTTCACACCCGAAGAGGTCAGCAAAAATGCTAAAAAGGTAGTGGACTGATTGGTATGAGCAAGGATCCAGAAATCAACGCCGTTGCAGTGTCGCACGGAGGTCAGTTTTTCAGTGCAACCACTCGCCATAAAAGTGTTCTTAACCGTAACAGAGCCCATCCCCGCAGCAAGCGTCATGTCTACTTCAGAAAAATATAATGAAGCGCCCATTGCGCCAAGTGTAAATACAAAATAAATGGTATTGCTGCCTGGTTTTTTCACGATCACTGCAGCCTGAGTAGTGGAGGCATTGCCAAAAAGGTTAGTGCCATTGGCCATCACGGCGTGGGTTTGGTTGTAGATCGTGGATCCGTCGGTGTAAAACAAAAGGTTGCCGGATGCGTCTGCAATACTGGCGCAGCCCTCCTGCGTCACGAGAGAGCCTGTGAGAATGCCCGGTGGATTGGTTGAAAAATTAAGACCTGCGTTTTGTCCGAAGTACCACTTAGTTGCTTCATTCTGAGCCGTTGCGACATGGCAGAAAAAAACAATCAGTAATAAACAATACAAACGCTGCATCTGAGGGTAATTATTAAGTATAAATTTAACCTAATTATTTTCAGAAAACCAGCACCTTACTCATTAAAAGGGTTCATTTAAACATTCCCTAAAAAAAGGAACGATGTATTTTAACAACCTGCTTTATTTATAAAACAGCCACTTCCCCAGTTCTTTCCAGCTGGTTTTTTTGCCATACATCAGAATGCCGGTGCGGTAAATACGCCCCGCCAGCCAGGTCATGAAAACAAACGAAACAAAAAGAACTCCCAGCGACACCGCGATCTCCCACGCCGGAACACCATTGGTGATGCGCGACATCATCACGATGGGAGAAGTAAACGGGACCATTGATCCCCAAAAAACAGTTGAAGAATCCGGATCGAGGATGGTTTTGGTAGAGATAAAATAACCGACCATCAGGGGAATCATCACAGGCGTAATGAATTGCTGCGAATCGGCCTCCGAATCTACTGCGCTGCCAATGGCCGCCATGATGGCGCTATAAAACAAGTATCCGCCGATAAAATACAATACAAAACAGATGAACACTTCCACAAAATCAACCTGTTTGAATTTTTTCATCAGTTCAAAAAGTTCGAGTTTGTCGTCGAATTTTTCAAGCTGATTGAGGTTGATGTTGGTGCCTTGTTTTTTTACCAATTCCTGCTGTTGTTCAAACACCTTGAGCTGGGCGTTGGCATCCTTTAAAAACACCACCGAAAGTAAAGACGTTAACGCAAAGGTGATGATGCCCATGATCACAAACTGGATAAAACCAAGAATGGCGATCCCGAGGATCTTCCCCAGCATCAGTTCAAAAGGTTTTACAGAAGATACGATCACTTCCACAATACGGCTTGTTTTTTCCTCCATTACACTTCTGAAAACCATCATGCCGTACATAAGAATAAACATAAACATGAGCGCTCCGGATATAAACCCGATGTAACCAAAACTGCTCTGTTCTTCTGTTTTTCCCAGATCGTTTACTTTTTGCAGGATGATCTTGATGTTCTGTTTTGAATTGGCAATTACATTGGGATCAATGTTATTGGCTTTGAGTTTATGTTCGTAAACAATTCTCTCCATCTGATCTTTGACATAATTCTGAAAGGCAAAGCCCGGCGACTTCTTATAAAAAAGTTTAATGGCTCCTGCCCCTCCTTCGATTACTGTGGGCGAGATCCAGAGCAGACAGGTATAACCACGCTGGTTAAAATCTTCAACCGCGTCTTCAAGTTTCTGATTGGAATACGCCAGAGAGATGTAATCGTTGCCACTGAGCTTGTCAATAAACAACTGCGATTCATCAATCACCAGCACGTGCTGATCTGTTTTTTCAGACTGCGTCATTTTTATAATGAACGCAAAAAATCCCGTGATCAGCAGTGGCGCCAGCAGCGTCATGATGATAAACGTTTTGTTGCTGAGTTTGGATTTGATTTCCCGGCCTATGATTAATCCTATTTTGCTCATCTTATTTATTCTGTATAACTGCTTTTAGTTCCTATTACCTGGTTGCCTTCCTGAATTTTGCTGATGAAAATATCATTCATGCCCGGCACCAGTTCACTGAATGAGAGTATTTCGCAGGTTGGCAAAACCGCGCTGATGATCTGGTTGGCACTGATGTTGGACATGGCCCGGATAGTGAAATAATTTACATCCTCATCCGTATGTTTTTCAAGCACTTCGGCCCCGGTCCATAAAGCATTGGTAAACCCCATCACGTTGCCCTTAAAGGCAATTTTAAATGTGTTGGTGCGGTGCGCCCGGCGAATGTCTTTTACCGAGCCATCAAGAATTTTGCGCGATTTATGGAGCAATGCAATGTGATCACACAGTTCTTCAACGCTGCCCATGTTATGGGTTGAAAAAATAACTGTAGCGCCTTTGTTCCGAAGTTCAAGAATTTCATTTTTGATGAGTTGGGCGTTGATGGGATCAAATCCACTGAAAGGTTCATCCAATATCAGCAACTCCGGTTCGTGGATCACAGTTACAATAAACTGCACTTTCTGCTGCATGCCTTTGCTCAGTTCCTCCACCTTTTTTTTCCACCAGGTTTGCATTTCAAATTTTTCAAACCACATCATAAGCCGCCGCCTGGCTTCGTTGCGGCTTAAGCCTTTTAATCTTGCGAGATAAAGCACCTGGTCACCGACGGTCATTTTTTTATAGAGTCCGCGCTCTTCGGGCAGGTAACCAATTCTTTCCACGTGGCGGGGCTGAAGTTTTTCGCCTTTAAAAATGATTTCACCGCTGTCAGGACCTGTGATCTGATTGATGATGCGGATGAGGGAAGTTTTTCCCGCGCCATTGGGTCCGAGCAAACCAAAAACCGAACGTTCGCGAACTGAAAGAGAAACGTCGTCGAGCGCCACATGGTTGCTATAGCGTTTCGAAACATTGTTGATCCTGAGAATTTCAGACATAAATATTAAATGTTTTGCAAATTTAAATAAAGTCCCTGCCCGGCCTGTAAAAATACACAGACGGCGTTTAATCTACATCGGTAACGCCCCCACTCACCACAAACTTCATGGCATCAGAAGCATCCACCGACATCAGTGTGATGTTATGTAAGGGAACAATTATGAGTTTACCGGATAAGGAATACGACAGAGGAAGGTAAACCGCCACCTTATCAGTGATGCCAAAATCGCGGAGATTCTCCTGTGTGATAAAACCAATTTCCTGAATGCCCGCGGCAGCGTTGGTTAAAACCAAAACCGGTTTGTTGAATCGTTTTTTATTCCCCATAAAGGCATTGGTAAAATCCTTAACCGGCGAATAAATATGCCTTATAAATGGAGCGTGTTCGAGTTTGTCTTCAAAATAGCTGAACACCTGTTTAAACACATAAGAAGAAGCCAGCAAACCCAAAAGGGTAATCATGACCAGCGTTACCACAAATCCCAGCAGTGTATTTACAAAGACGTTGCTGCTGAATCCTGCGAACGAAAAGAGCTGTGTAAAAAAATCAAAAAGTTTAAACAGCACCAGACCAGTGAAGATCAAGGGAATAAAAAGAATAAGTCCCTGAACAAAATACCTGAGAAAAACTTTCATGGTTTAATTAACGCAAATGAAATACAAAGTAAGCAAAATGAAATAAAACGGCGATCATTCCCCTACCTATTCTTAAATTATTTACATTTACCAATCAAACGCACCCTAAATCAGAAGATAATGAGACACAATCTGCTCACATTTATTTTAATGTTTCCTGCCATTTGGCTCCAGGCGCAGGACCAGATATTTAAAAATGACAATACCAAGATCCTCGCCAAGATCACAGAAGTGAATCCCACTGAAATCAGGTACAAACTTTTTTCGAATCCTGAAGGACCTGTTTACATTGAAAAACGGAACAACGTTTCACTCATTATCTACGAAAACGGCAAACACGAGATCATAGCTGCCAATCCAGCCCTGACTGAAACCACTGTGGCTGCGGTAGCACCACCATTAACGCCGTCCATCAGCAAGGTAGATTCGGTTTATTATTACCGTTACCCGAACAACATTTCAGTCAACTTTCTTAATTTTTTTAATAACGAAATGGGCTTCATGTACCAGCGCGATTTTGTGGAGAGTGACTTCAACATCCAGATTCCTTTCGGCTTTGGTGTTGAGCACCCGGGCATCACACAAAGCGTATATTTTAATAACAACAATTTTTCCAACGGCAACACCTTCGCCAGGATGCGACTCATTAAAAAGAATTTCGAGGTGGGCTTCGGTATTAACTATTACCCTAACCTGAACACACGCGTCAATTATTTTATCGGTCCCATGTTCAGGTACATGCAATACAATGCAGAGCACCAGGTAACATATTCCCTTCTGGCTCCATCACCGTATGGTGGTTATTCTTATTCCGGAATGCAAAACCAGCCTACAACCCTCTCGCGGTACTGCATGAGCATTACCAATGGTTTTGTGTTCCGCACACGGTCAAGGCTCACCGCTTCGGTTTACGCGTCTTTGGGATTCAAAAATGATAATACTGACCGGGCTGCGAAAAATCCAATAACCGGTGAAGAGTTTGATACCTTTAAATCATCTACTTCCCTTTATTTCTGGTCGGGTTTTAACGTTGGTTTTAGTTTTTAATTTCTATGAAAAACATTCTTATTCTCCTTATCGCCGCCGGCGCGTTCGGTTGCTCGGTACAAAAACGCAAATACCAGAAAGGTTTTTATGTTGGCTGGAAACATCACAAAACAGAAGATCATCTGATCAAAACCCCTACCGAAGATTTGCGCGTCGAAGCGCAACTTGGTGATAAAACGGTTGCAATCAATGCTGTTGACGACAACGCAACTGAAGCCAGGCAGACGCCTCCCCTTGAAGCATTGGCAGATGGTACAGAGATAAAAAACCTGGCGGTCAAACAAACAACCTGCGACCTCCTGATTTTCGCTGACGGTACGGAAGTGGAAGCAAAAGTAACTGAGCTTAACGACGCCGAGGTAAAATACAAACGCTGCGACATGCCCGACGGACCGGTTTATTCCGTCCGCAAATCGACGCTATTCATGATTAAATACGCCAACGGCACGCGTGAAATTTTTAAAACAGAAAAACCATCATCAGACATTCAAAACAAACCACCTGTAGCAAAAAGAACCAACACGCTGGCTATTCTGGCATTGATATTTGGTATTCTCGGCATCTGGCCGCTCACCTTGCTAGTGTAATAATTACTAAGTAAGTATACTAATTATTTTTATATCTTTGCTCTAT
>CAZFCR010000086.1:0-10687 GCA_964517305.1 uncultured Akkermansia sp. | reverse complement strand
GTTAGATTTCTGAGCCGCCATGCGGATGTCTACGCGGTAGTACTCATAATTGAGTTTACGGGTGTCGATCTCTTTGCGGTTATAAAAACGTTCTCCTTCCGGTAAATACATTGGTTGCAGAATACCGCGGATATCTTCATCAGGTGTATCCCACTCGATGGCCTTGTCCCAGTTAACGTACGGATCCTGCAGGTTAACATCAGTAGTATAAACAGGCCACATGGCTAAAAAGTCTTCCTGTGACAGTCCGTACTCATCTTCCTGACCACCGGCGATGAGCAGGCGGCGGGCGATTGAATCCCTCACCCAATAAACAAACTGGCGATACTCATTATTTGAGATCTCAGAATCGTCGATATAAAAAGCCTGAACGGACACCTGTTTTGATTTTGTGGTGTGCGCCATAGGAGCTTCCTCGTCATCAGGCCCCATGTGGTAGCTTCCCATTGGAATAAAAAGCGTACCGAAAGGATCTGGCTGATACCATTTATCGCGGCCTACCACACCAACCAATTCGCCGGTGCGTTTGTTACATCCTGCAACAACAGCTACGAAGGAAGCTAATATCAAGATTTTTTTCATATTTCTTATTTTTGTTTATAACCAGAACAACAATCAAAGTTACAGCAAATTAGCTGCCGAAAGTTATTAACATTAATTGTTAGTTGTAGATGGTTTAAACGAAATTTTCAAAAAAAGGTTACAGTATTATAATGTATGTTAATCCAAATATCTGTCGTTTCCATAAGTGGTAGGTACTTTCACCTTCGGTGAAAAACATACACCCAGCACAAGTTCGTATGAACCAGATGAGTATTTGCCCATCTGTCCAGGAAGATCGTATGACAGACCAACCTTGTAGCCAATGCTGTTACCCAGACCTGCTTTGCCCTGGAAACCTGCCATTACAGCTGCGGCGTCTTCAAGACGGTAAGTACCACCTACCCAGATCATATCACTCCACAAATAAGTTAAGTTCAAATCAAGTGCCGAGGCCGCATTATCGAACTTATAAAACACATTCGGGGTTAATTTGCTCCATTTGTTCAGTTGGAAAGTATAACCTCCCATTAAATAATAGTGACGACTTACTTTAAAGCCAAGATCACCAGATTTAATCTGCTGCGCAGGAAGATGTGTTAAAGATATACCGAGGTACATTTTTCCCGGGATCTGGTAGAAAGCGCCAAAACCAAGGTCAAAGGTTACTTTGTTCAGGTCGGGGTTGATTAAACCCATTGAACCATAGCCACCAGGAATGGTTGGATCCACAAGCAATGGCTCAGGAACAACCCAGGTGTCAGAAATCCTTTTCTGCAGAATACCGGCGTCGATACCAATGCCGAGAGTTCCACCGGCAATTTTAGTGATGTTATAAGAGCCTGCGATACGGAAAAATGTTGTATTCATAGGGCCTATTTTATCGCTGATCACGTTGAGTCCCACGCCAATCGGCACAGCTTTCAGACGCATATCTGCGGCTACGGCTATCGATTGAGGAGCGCCTGTGAAAGCAGTCCACTGCTGACGGTATTGGGCTACACCACAAACAGCACCACTTGTTCCGGCATAACCCGGATTATAGATCAGTTTATTGAACATCCATTGAGTAAACTGTGGGTCCTGCTGGGCCACTGCAACGCTTGAAAAACCTGCGAAAACAATGGTAATTTTAACTAAAAGTTTTTTCATACTTTATATTTAAGATTATCAAGCACAATACTTTTTTGTACTTAGGCTGCTAAATTAGTTAAAGATAATTAAAAAACAAATATTCGTTCAAAAAAATATTGGGCTCCCCTTAGCGGCATGGCCAGCCCGCCTGAAAGCAGGATTTTTGCCGTTCCATTTTCCACCCTGAGCCCTGCAGGCTTGAATGAAAAAATACGGTTTTTCTTTTGCGGGATCGATTAATATATGTATATTTGCAGCCCGAATTAATAAAATTACAGATAATGAAAAAAGAAATTCATCCCGAAAACTACAGAATGTGTGTGTTTAAAGACATGAGCAACGGTTACTCATTCTTAACCCGCTCTTGTGCTGAAACAAAGGAAACTGCGAAATGGGAAGACGGGAACGAATATCCTCTTGTAAAACTTGATATTTCAATGACCTCGCATCCATTCTATACTGGTAAACAAGTGCTTGTGGATACCGCAGGTCGTGTTGACAAGTTCCGTACACGTTACGCAAAAAAGAAATAATTTTTTTAGATACATCTTTCTAAAGCCCCGCCCACAGCGGGGTTTTTTATTTACCGTCACTGCAGCCGGTCCTATTTTCCGATACAGAAACGGCTGAAAATGTTTTCCAGCAGATCCTCATTCGTTACCTGGCCTGTGATGTTGCCAAGTTCCTCGAGGGCGTAACGGATGTCGAGCGCCAGCAGATCGCCTGCGATGCGCGCATCGAGCCCCCTTTCCACGTTCTGAAGCGCAATCAGGGCATTTTTCAGCGACTGCGCATGTCTTGCATTGGTGACGATGGTGTCGGTGGCGTTCACCGCTCTTTCCGTAAAAAATTTCAGCAGACGATCTTTTAAAAGGTTGATGTTTTGATGGGTTTTCGCGGACAAAAATATCGCATCAGGGATCGTGTTAAAGGTGGTCCGCAAGTTATCATGCGGAAGGTCTTCTGTTTTATTGCCAACAGGCAGCAACAGCGAATCTCCGATGTGTTTTTCCAGTTCTTTTAACTCAGCCGCAAGATCTTGAGCATCGGTGGCGCGCGCGTCAAAAAGATAAATGACGATGGCCGATTTTTTCATGGCCGCGTAAGCTTTGTTTACCCCTATCTGCTCTATCACATCGGCCGTGCTGCGCAAGCCTGCAGTATCGATGAACCTGAACAACACACCCTCCAGAATTATCTCATCTTCGATGGTATCGCGTGTTGTACCTGCTATTTCGCTCACAATGGCCCTTTCATCTTCCAGCAACACATTCAGCAGTGTCGATTTGCCCGCGTTGGGTTTACCAACAATGGCGACCGGTATGCCCGTTTTGATCACATTTCCCAGTTCAAAACTACTCAGCAGCTGTGACACCACTTTGAGCATTGAAACCACCAGTTGCCGCAAGTCACTGCGATCGGCAAACTCCACATCTTCTTCACTGAAATCAAGTTCGAGTTCTATGAGAGACGCGAAATTGACGAGCTGTTCACGCAGCTGAGCAATACGGTTGCTGAATCCACCCCGCATCTGCTGCATTGCTACCCGGTGAGATACCTGAGAGTTGCTAGTGATGAGGTCGTGAACCGCTTCAGCCTGACTGAGATCAAGTTTATGATTTAAAAATGCCCTTAAGGTAAATTCTCCGGGATTGGCCATCCGCGCACCGGAAGCGAGGAAAAGCTGAAGCAATTGCTGCTGGATATAAGGCGAACCGTGACAGGAAATTTCTATGGTGGGCTGACCCGTGTAGGAACCGGTTCCGTGGAACAAACTGACCAGCACTTCGTCAATCACCACGTTGTTATGGCTGATGATCCCGAAATGAATGGTATGCGAAGGTTTATCCTGCAGCGATTTTTTAATGAGGGTCCTGGTGTAAAAATACTGTTCAACAATTTTTACCGCGTCTTTCCCGCTGAGCCGGATCACCGCAATGGCAGCTGTTCCCTGAGGAGTGGCCAGAGCCGCGATCGTATCATTTGCATCAAACTTCATCATGGTTTAAAAGTAGCTAAATTACAACCGCTAAAAAAATCAAAACGCTTATCGGCCAATCATTCACATGCCGCCGGTATCTCAGAAATGAAGCCATTTTCAGGCGCAAACATGGTGGTAAATTTTTTTGCTTGTATTATTTATTTTTGTTTATTTGCATAAATTTAAACCCACAAACACTCTCAAATTGTTGATGTACAGCAAACACATGTTTAGAAAACATTTCATCGCGTTGTTCCTGGTTGCAGGCCTGGTCGTTTCTTGTGGCGACAGCAGTGCCGATGAAGAGAAAGAAGACCTCATTGAGGATACTGACACCGTTAAATCAACGGTACTCAACGTTGGGGGCGAATTATTCAGCGTACCCTCTCCCATTCAAACGGCTTTACTCATTCAGAAAAGCGGTATCACTTACGACAAAAACGTACTTAACAACGCGAACAAGGTGAACACCTATTCCGGCGAATTTCTTCAGGCGCTCAACCTCGGTATTTACGGTGCCGACCTGGGTTATGTATCTCTTTACAGCCAGTCGCAGGACGCTCTTGGATACCTTGCATCCATCAAACAACTCAGTGACAAACTTGGATTGTCTGCCGCATTTGACGCTCCAACGATGGACAGGATCAAAAACAACCTGACGAACAAAGACAGCATGATGACGCTGGTTGGACTGGCCTACCGCGGGAGCGATGCCTATCTGAAAAACAGCCAGCGCAACGACATCAGCAGCCTCATCTTAACCGGTGGCTGGTTGGAAAGCATGCACTTTTCGTTTTCAGCATTTGATGTTAAACCTTCTGACGCGATCAGGTACAGGATAGCCGAGCAGAAACAGGCCCTGAACAGTCTGCTCAAGATCCTTGGCGGGCTAAGCAGTGATGAAGCCGTAAAACTCACGGCGCAACTTTCTGAGATCTCAAAAATTTATGAAGGCATCACGTTTAAATACCAGTACGAAGAGCCGAAACACGACACCGTTAAAAAGATCACTTACATTAACAGCAGCACCAAAATCACTGTTACTGACGCGCAGCTGAAACAAATAGGCGCAAAGATCAAAGAGATCCGCAACATGATCGTTAATACCACACAATCGTAATTTTTAAGATGAAGAATTTTATATCAGCGCTTTTGTTTGTTTCGGGTGTGATGCTGAGTGACAGGTTAAACGCGCAATGCGATACCATCGCCAACATTTGTTCCAAACACATCATTGCTTCATTTGTATCCGACGGTCAGCAATACCGTTCACTTCTGCTTAATTCTGAAGAATACGCAGAATTCCATACTACATTTTTTGGTGAGACCACCTACCGCATTGCTGCCTGCAGCGGCACATCGGATGGCAACCTGGTTTTTAATATTTACGATGAGGAGCGAAACCTGTTGTTCACTAATAAAAATCACCGTAACGCCCCATACTGGGATTTTAAAGTAAAATCAACGATTGAAACGATCATTGAAGCCCAGCTGGATCCAGGAAAAAATCCTGGTTCAGGATGCGCAGTAATACTCATAGGCTTCAAACAAAAATAATTTTTGCAGAAATAAAATAATCACTTTCTTTGAAGGGATTAAGCAGGAGCTTAATCCCTTTTTGTATCTTGGTAACAAAAACACGGCTCACACAATAGTCGCATCAGATGAAAACACTGCTCTTCGCATTTTCTTTTTTTGTACTGGCGGGCACCTCTGTGGCACAGGAAAACTGCGGGCAGTTGCTGATACCCGATACGCTTACCTTGCCCGGCACAGGTAAAGTATTAAGCGGCGAATCGGCTGAAACCACCTTTAAGAATCTGAGCAGCGTAAAACTGTTTAAAAGCGGCGATGGAAAAATTTACCTGAGGATGGTGGTGACCGAGAATTTTTATTTTAACAAGACCGACGTTCTTGAGATAAAATCCGGCACAAAAAGTTACTATGCAAAAAACACTACGCAGCACAAGATCAGCAAATCGCGTGGTTTGTTTGTGATTGAGATCTACAAGAACTATGTTTACACGCTGCGTGACGGGGGCATTACAGGGATTGCATTCGGCGGAGCGGAAACTGATTTTACAAAACAGGATGAGGTTCAGGTTAAAAAAATAGCCGCTTGTCTCTACGATAAATTACCAGCAAAATAAAAATTAAAAAATGAGTGAACGAATACTCCGGGCCCTGATGCAGATGTTTGCGATCATCGCAAAAGTTGACGGTATTAATAACACCGGGAGGCTGATCGTACAATCGTTCCTCAAACAACAGCTCAATCTTGAACAGGTTGAAACCTACCTGAAGATATTTGATGAGTACCTCGAGTCGCACCAGAACGCCAGCAAACGCAAAGAGGGCGCCGCTAAACGCACGTCGCTGAACAGTGTAAAGGTGCTGAGAATCTGTACACAGGTTAACCAGGAACTTGAGCAGCCGCAGAAAGTAATTGTGCTGATAAGGTTACTGGAATTTATTTATTCGAGCAATGAGATTTCGGCGCAGGAGTTTGAATTCGTAAACACAGTTGCCGAAACATTCAACATTCCGCATCAGGAGTTCATGCTGCTGAAGTCTTTTATTGAAGACGATGCCACCGTGATCCCTGACGATCCGAACATTCTTGTGATCAACGACAAGCCTCTTGGTTATGACAACCAGAGCAAACATATTTTTTGCGAAACGCTTCAGGAAGATGTGCGTGTTGCGCAGATCAGCAGTGTTTCGATGTACGCGCTGCGCATTTACGGTAAAATAGGTCTGCAGTTGAACGGACAGGGCATCTCACGCGAGCGCATCCACATCTTCACGCCGGGGTCTTCCATCAGATCAAGCAAAGTAAAACCTATCTATTACAGCGATGTGATCGGGCGTTTCCTGAGCGATGAATCGCGGCCGCGGATCACCTTTGAAGTAAAAAACCTTGAATACAAATTCCGCAGCGGCAAACTTGGCCTGAGAGACGTGAACATGAATGAAGAGAGTGGTAAACTCATCGGCATCATGGGCGGCTCAGGCGCCGGAAAATCCACTTTGCTGAACGTGCTGAACGGCAATGAGCAGCCGAGCGGCGGTGAGGTAAGCATCAACGGAAAAAACATTCATACCCAGAAAGCGGATATTGAAGGCGTGATTGGACATGTGAGTCAGGACGACCTGCTGATTGAAGAACTGACCGTATATGAAAATCTTTTTTACAACGCCAAACTCTGTTTCGGCAACATAGGCGACGACGAAATTTCGCGCAAATGCGACGAATTGCTGGCCGATCTTGGCCTGAGCGAAACCAAACACCTGAAGGTGGGTTCACCGCTCGATAAAACAATTTCAGGCGGACAGCGCAAACGGCTTAACATCTCACTCGAACTCATCCGTGAGCCGAGTGTGTTATTTGTTGATGAACCTACATCGGGACTTTCTTCAAGGGATTCTGAAAACATCATGGACCTGTTGAAAGAACTTGCATTAAAAGGCAAGCTCATCTTTGTGGTGATACACCAGCCTTCGTCAGACATTTACAAAATGTTTGACAAGCTGATGATACTGGATGTGGGCGGGTACCCGATCTACTACGGCAATCCTGTTGACGCGGTGAGTTATTTTAAACGGCTTGTGAACCATGTAAACGCAGAAGAAAGCGAATGTGGTTACTGCGGCAATGTTAATCCTGAACAGATCTTTAACATCATTGAAAGCAAGGTGCTTGACGAATACGGAAATCTCACCCACAAAAGAAAAGTGAGTCCGGTTACCTGGAATCAGCATTACAAAGAGATCATAGAAACCAATATTCATTCCGAGAGAAAACATACCGATATACCGGAAAGTATTTTCAGGATTCCCAGCATTTTTAAGCAGTTTAAGGTATTTATCACGCGGGATGTAAAAAGTAAACTCACCAATACCCAATACCTGCTCATCAATTTCCTCGAGGCGCCATTGCTTGCTTTTATTCTCGCGTATCTTGTAAGGTATTTTAATACCGACGACGAGAACAGCAAAGGTTATATTTACAGGAACAACGAAAACATTCCTGCCTACATGTTCATGGCTGTTGTGGTGGCATTGTTCATCGGTTTAACTGTAAGTGCCGAAGAAATTATCCGCGACAGAAAAATCAGAAAACGCGAATCGTTTCTGAATCTGAGTAAGGGCAGTTATCTGTGGAGTAAGATCCTGATCATGTTTGTTCTTTCCGCCATTCAGACGCTTACGTTTGTGATTGTCGGCAACAGCATTCTTGGCATCAAAGGCATGTATGCAGATTACTGGCTGGTACTTTTTACCACCTCGTGTTTTGCAAACATACTCGGTCTCAACATCTCGTCTGCCTTTAACAGCGCGGTTACCATTTACATCCTTATTCCATTTCTAATCATACCTCAGCTTTTACTCGCCGGTGTGGTTGTAAAATTCGATAAATTGAATCCCAGTCTGGCTGCGCAGGGAAGTGTGCCAATGGCAGGCGAAGTAATGGCCAGCAGATGGGCTTTTGAAGCGCTGGCGGTGAACCAGTTTAAAGAAAACAGGTACGAAAAAATATTTTATAAAGAAGACAAACGCATCAGTATTGCTACCTATAAAAAAGATTTCTGGACACAGAAGATCATGAATAAAGTAGCTAAGGTGGATAACGAACTAAAGAATGGAAAAAAACCGGAGGACCTTAAAGCTGACATTCTTTTTCTGTACAACGAACTGAAAAAAGAAGAAAAATATAGCCATAAAAAATTTGCCGCCCTGCCCGATGTAAAACCCGGCGCCTACAACGAGGCTACTTCAAAAGCGATAAAAGAATACCTGGGCCTTGTGATCAAAAACTATTACATCAGTGTTGACATCGCCGCTCGCCGAAAACACAACCTGCTCACACAAAAGCTGATCAAGGAGCTGAGCAACGACGGACTCGTAAAACTGAAAGACAACTACGAAAACGAAAGTTTGTCGCAAATGGTGAAAAACGCCAATGACATCAGTGGTGAAAGAAGTCTTGAAAAGGACGGCAGGCTGATTCAGCAGACAGACCCTGTTTTCCAGGATCCTGTTGATTCAAAACTTGGACGCGCTCACTTTTTTGCACCGCGTAAAAATTTTCTGGGAAGATTTTATCCTACTTTCAGCTTTAATATTTTTGTAATCTGGATGATGAGTCTGGTATTGGTGATCACACTGTATTATGACGTCTTTAAAAAAGTGCTCGACGCCTTTGGCGCACTGAGTGGCTCAGGTTTTAAAAAGAAGGGCTGATCAGAACTGAAAATAAATAAAGGGTTGCATCTCGCCGCTCATCAGCTGGTACAGCAAAAACACCGCGAAGATAATGATGCATCCCATCACCGGGAGTGGTCTTGTTGCAAACCAGGTCCTGTAATTTTCCTTGAAACGCTCCGGAATCCAGTGCAGAATGTATCCGGCGAGCATCAGTAAAAAAACGTAACGGTACCCCGCGATTACTTCTGCGATGAGACCGGCACCGAAATTGTTACCGAGCTTTTCAAGAATTGTATCCACCACCTCAAGATCTCTGCTTCTGAAAAAGATGCGTGTAAAACTGATGAAGGTGAGTGTAAAAAACATCAGAATAAACCGCACACCCAGATTGGTGGTATCACGGAAAGGAGAATATTTCTCCCAGGCTTTGTGAACAATCAGTCCGAGCCCGTTTAATCCGCCCCAGATCAGAAACAGCCAGCTGCTGCCATGCCAGAGACCGCCTAAAAGCATGGTTACCATCAGATTGATGTTGGTGTTCACTTTTTGCCGGAAAGCCGGAAAAATAAAACATACGATGACGAGTATCAGGGCCAGGATAAGACAAACACCCAGCAGGTATAATTTGCCGCTGAGCAAAACCATAAACAACACGATGACTGAAATGGCAAGATACGAGCCCATTGTACCCTGACGGTTGCCGCCGAGTGGAATGTAAAGGTATTCTTTGAGCCAGCTTGAGAGTGAGATGTGCCAGCGTTTCCAGAACTCAGTTGTGCTGGTAGCTTTGTAAGGAGAATTAAAGTTGATCTTGAGGCGGTATCCCAGAATGAGCGCAATACCAATAGCCATGTCGGTATAACCACTGAAATCCATGTAAATCTGAAGAGAATAACCGAAGATCCCAAACACCATCTCAAGACCGGTGTAATACTGCGGATTGTCGAAGATCCGGTCGATGAAGTTCACGGCCATGTAATCGGCCACGATCTTTTTCCCGAAGCCGTTGAGTATCCAGAAAAGAGCCATTCCAAACTCGGTTCTTGTGAGGCGGTATGGCTGATAGATCTGGTACAGAAAATCGTGCGCCTTAACAATCGGCCCGGCGACGAGGTGCGGAAAAAAACAGACAAAAAAACCATAATCAAAAATATTTTTTACCGGCTCTACTCTGCCCCGGTACATATCGATGGTATAGGAGAGCGACTGAAAAGTGAAAAATGAAACTCCTACAGGCAGCAACAGTTTATCAACGCTGAAAGCGGTATTAAAAAACGTGTTTGAAAAAGCTGCGAAATGATTGACAAACTCATGATCGCTGCCAGTGATGCTGTTGTAACTTTCGTTGAAAAAATAAGAGTACTTAAAATAACAAAGTAAAAAAAGATTGAGCAGCACACTGATCGTGAGAAACAATTTTTTTTTGCGCAGGGAAGATGAACGAAAAATAAGCCGGCCCCAGAGGTAATCGCTGGCGATGGTGAACACCAGCAAACTCAGAAATACACCACTTGTTTTAAAATAAAAAAACAGGCTCACCAGCAACAGATAAGCGGTTCGAAGTTTATTGACCTTGTACAAAAATGAATATCCAACAAGCACCACTGTGAAAAAAGCCCAGAAAAACAGGTGCGTAAACAACAGTGGTTTGTCCTGCGAATAATCAAGTATGTGCCTTAAAAAATCGATGTTAAGGGTTTTTTGAATTGGAATAAGATAACATCAGCGCGTCAAACATCAGGTGTCCCACCAGGGTATAACCCCGACCGTTAAAATGCACTTTGTCTTTAGAGGCCAGTCCTGCGTTGTACCATTTGGTCATTG
>CAZFCR010000085.1:0-10709 GCA_964517305.1 uncultured Akkermansia sp. | reverse complement strand
AAAAGTGATCTGACCGTCGCCTTCAAGGAAATTTTTTGCATTGTCCTTGTTCAGCTTCTCCATAGCACGGCGGTGAAGTTCCATCGGTGATAAACCTGTTTTTTCATCCTCCGCGGTAGAAAGGAATTTTCTCGCAGCCTTTATTTCCTCAGGTTCGCGCAGACTGATCTCCTTGATCTTGTAAGACGATAGTTTTTTTCCTTTGGCCTTCATGTTAACGGCAGGACTAAAATCTACCATTTTAATTACCTCTTCAGGGATCTCTACCCCTTTTTCTTTCGCGAATTTAACTTCTACAACAGGGTTGATCTGTGTGGTGGCGAGTTCGATGCGTGATTGCTCGTGCTCGGTAACAATGAGTGTTTTATTGGTGGTTGGCTCTGGAATAAAACGTTTCGTAAAATACGATTTGCTTTGTCCGTCGTAATAAATACAGGTTACTGTGAGATGAGGATAAAACTTCTCTATCACCACAATGTCTTCATCAAAATGGTTCAGCAGATCGTAGGTATAAAGTTTATAATAACCCTTCGATGTAATGGTAAGGATCTTATCTTCTCCGCTGAATTTCCCAAGGTAAGTCCCCCATTCGTTTTTATTTAAACGGTGTGTGGCGTCATCAAACCAGTAGTCTTCTCCTTCCAGCGTTGATGTGCCTTTTTCCTTGAGTGTCACTTTGTTCACCGTGTATTTGGTCACAATGTTTCCAACCGCGGTTCTTGCTTTCACTTCCATCTCGGCAAAATCAACATCTATCTCCAGTTTACGTAATCCGGCCACAGCGCGCAGGTGTACAATCACCTTTTCACTTTCACCGTTTGGATTTACGGTAAACCAATAAACATTTGACCCAGGTGTTCCTTTTGTAAGATCATATTCTTTATCGCGGGTAACACCGGTCACATTAAACCTTTTCATAAAGGTGATGCCTTTCGGTCCATCGCGGTAGATCATGTTATAGGTGGTGCGTTCGTCGCCTTTTTTGAAGATAGACACATGAATGATGTCTTTTCCCACAAACACCTTGTCGGCCACCTTAAACACCTTCATCTTACCGTCTTTGGTAAATGCAATGATGTCATCGATGTCGGAACAGTCGCAAACAAATTCATCTTTCTTTAAACCCGTTCCAATAAACCCTTCTGAACGGTTGACATACAATTTTTCGTTGGCCATTACTACCTGAGTAGCCACAATGGTCTCGAGTTGTTTGGTTTCGGTTTTACGCTCTTTGCCGGCACCGTATTTTTTCTTCAGATTTTTAAAGTACTCAACAGCGTAATCAATCAGGTTGGCTAAATGCCCTTTTACAGTCGCAATTTTCTGGTCAAGTTCTTTCATGTGCTCTTCAGCTTTAATGCTATCGAAACGCGTGATCCTGATCATGGGGATCTGCGTTAAGCGCTGAAGGTCATCGTTGTTGATCTCGCGGATGAGTTTTTTCCTGTGCGGTTTAAAACGTTCGTAAAGGTATTCGTATAAAGTTTCTTTGTTGGAGTACTTTTTAAAATCAATGTACATCTCCTCCTTGATGAAGATCTTTTCAAGCGATGCAAAATGCCATTTTTCTTCCAGCTCCGACTGTTCAATCTCAAGTTCACGCTTAAGCAGCTCAAGGGTCTGACTGGTAGACGTTTTAAGAATCTCGCTTACGCCGATAAACCTTGGCTTCTCACCTTCGATGATACAGGCATTCGGAGAGATGCTCATCTCACAATTGGTGAAAGCGTAGAGCGCGTCTATTGTTTTGTCCGGGGAAATGCCAGGCTGAAGGTGAATGAGGATCTCCACATTTTCAGACGTATTGTCTTCCACTTTCTTCACCTTGATCTTGCCTTTATCATTGGCCGCGAGAATCGAATCTATCAGGGAACCGGTAGTAGTTCCAAAAGGAAGTTCCGAAATAATGAGCGTTTTCTGGTTCAGTTCTTTTATCCTCGCCCTGATCTTGATCTTTCCACCGCGTAAACCGTCTTTATAATCACTAAAATCAGCAATACCTCCGGTAATAAAGTCAGGATAAATAGATACTTTTTTACCTCTCAGGATCTGGATGGAAGCATCAATGAGTTCATTAAAATTATGAGGAAGAATTTTACAGGCCAAACCTACCGCGATTCCTTCAACGCCTTGTGCCAGAACCAAAGGAAACTTCACAGGAAGCGTCAGCGGCTCTTTGTTGCGTCCGTCGTAGCTAAGTCCCCAGTTGGTTGTTTTTGGATTAAACGTTACTTCCTGCGCAAATTTTGAGAGCCGTGCTTCGATGTACCTTGGCGCGGCCGCGCTGTCGCCGGTTAAAATATTTCCCCAGTTACCCTGCGTGTCAATCAAAAGGTCTTTCTGACCCATAGCCACCAGCGCGTCTCCGATACTGGCATCACCGTGGGGATGGTATTTCATGGTGTTACCAATGAGGTTGGCCACCTTGTTGTAACGGCCATCTTCAAGTTCCCACATGCTGTGAAGGATCCGGCGCTGCACGGGTTTTAAACCGTCTTCCATAGCCGGAACAGCACGTTCGAGGATTACGTAAGAAGCGTAATCAATGAACCAGTTTTTAAACATGCCACTTACGTGGGTGATATTGTCTACCTCGTGGTGATTTTCGTTGTCTGCACCTTCATTCATATCTGCCATGCCTTAAAAATTCCAAAATGCAAATATAAGGGTACAAGTATAAAAAATCGGGCAAAAAAACCTATTGTTTTCAATAATTAAGGTGCCGGAGTCTAAAAACCAGGCAAATCAGGCGTTCGGACGCCGAAAAAGTCCCGGAGCGGGTCTCAGAACAAATTCCCCGGTATTAATGGTTTCCAGATGGGGAGGTTTCTTTACCCTTCGCGTGTCTGATAGGAACGCAAGAGCAAAGCCGGCGAATGAATTTTGAAAACGGTTAAAAATATTCATTCAGTACAAACGAAATACGTCGTTTCTTTGTTTTCAGGAAACAAATGGCATGAAAAAAACGAACAGGATAAAACGATGGTTAACGGCACTGCTGGTGGTCCCGATTCTATTGATACTGACACTCATCACTTTATTATATGCAAAACAGGATGCCATTGTTCAGGAACTGCTGAGCCACGCTAATGCCGATTTTAAAGGAGAAGTGCAGATAAAAGGCAGCCACATCTCTCTTTTTGAAAATCTTCCGTACATCTCCATCGATCTGGATGAGTTGAAAATTTATGAGGATAAAACAAAAAAGTCCGTTCCCATTGTCAACATTTCCGACATCTACCTGGGATTTGACCTGCTCACCATTCTCAGCGGCAAAATGGACATCAGATCGATAAAACTGAAAAACGGAAAAATTGAACTGGTGCAGGATAAAGACGGCCAACTGAATATTCTGAAAGCCTTTGAACCGCTTCATCCCATTAAAGATGCTGAAGAGGAGTTTCATCTCGACCTCCGTTCAGTTCAACTCGAAAAAATTGACATTTCCAAGCTGAACGGTTCAAACGGCATGATGGTGGAAACTTTCATTACCCATGCCGAATCCCGCTTCAGAACTTCAGCCGATCACCTGATGATCAGTCTCGACAGCAAACTGGTGCTGAACGTGATCCAGGGCGGAGACACTACTTTTTTTAAACACAAACACATTGATATTGATACCAAACTAGACTACGACAAAAAAGAAGAAAAACTCAGCATCACCGCTTCCACGCTTCAGCTCGAACATGTAAACCTGGGCTTCGAGGGCAGCGCGGATTTTACCGGTGACCCGGATCTGGATATCAGGATCAGCGGTAACAAACCCAACTTCGACCTTTTTATGGCGTTTGCACCGGAAGAATTATTACCCGCGCTTGCAAAATATGACAACAAAGGCAAGATCAATTTTAACGCCAGCCTCAAAGGAAAAGTTACAGCTCATCAGATGCCTCACATCCTGGTAGAATTCAGTTGTCAGGACGCCTTCCTTCAAAACACCGAGACAGGTAAAAAACTGGAAGCGCTTAACTTTAAAGCCAGCTTCAGCAATGGAGATTCCGCCAAACTTTCAACCATGCGTTTTTCGCTGCTTGATTTTTCTTCGAAACCTGAAGCCGGGATCTTCAGCGGTCATCTTGTGGTGAACAATTTTGAAACACCCGAAATTGAAACCAAAATAATCTCAGATTTCGACCTGGGTTTTCTCTCAAAATTTCTTGGCGTGAAAGACCTTCAGGATCTCGAAGGCAATGTAAAACTCAGCATGAACTTTCACGACATCGTAGACCTGAGCCATCCTGAAAAAGCGATTGAAAAATTTAATGAAGCCTACTTTACACAGCTGAATGTAAAAGGTCTTGGCTTTAAACACAAAGACTTTGGTCTTCCTGTTAAAGATGTAAACATCAACGCCACACTCACCGGCCACGAGGCAGTAATAAAACAATTCGACATCAGGGTCGGCAAATCAGATCTCTCAATTAACGGCAGCATCAGCGACCTTCCTGCTATATTGCATCATACGGGTAAAGAAGTGCGTTCTTCACTGAACATCAGCTCCCGTTTCCTCGACATCAGGGAACTTACAGCCGCCAAGGGATCATCGAGCACACCCATTGATGAACAAATTGAAAACCTCCGCCTTAACCTTGCTTTTAAAAGTTCCGCAAAAGCTTTCACCGAATCACCCAACTTACCCGTTGGAGAGTTTTTTGTAGAAAACCTCTACGCGAAATTCAAACACTACCCGCATACGCTTCACGATTTCCATGCAGACCTGATGATAGACTCCTCTGATTTTCGGATCATTGATTTTAAGGGCATGGTCGACAAAAGCGACTTTCATTTTTCGGGACGTCTTAAAAATTACGACCTGTGGTTTGCGGATACCGCCAAAGGAGATACCCGGATGGATTTTGATCTGAGCTCTGTGCACCTTAAGCTTGAGGATCTTTTTGCCTACAAAGGCGAGAATTATGTTCCACCCGATTACAGGCATGAAGAGCTCAGCCACCTTAAACTTCACGGTCATGTGCTGATGCATTTTAACGGATCGTTAAAGTCAACCGATCTGTACCTGGATGAATTTGCGGCGAAAATGAAAATGCACCATTACCGTTTTGAAAAATTCAAAGGCCGTGTACACTTTGAAGATGAACACCTGGTGGTGCAGGATTTTTCAGGCAAACTTGGAAAAAGCGAATTTAAAATGGATCTGAATTATTACCTGGGAAAAGACGAGAAGATCAGAAAACGTGACAACCATTTTAACATCACTGCGAAACACCTTGATTTCGACGAACTGTTCAGTTATAATACAGCATCAGCCGGCAAAACCATGACACCCGCCGAACATGAAAAAGGTTTCAATATCTACGAGTTGCCTTTTACCAACATGACTTTTGATTTCGACATCGCTCATCTTAATTACCACCGTTATCTCATTCACGATCTTAAAGGGAAGATGCGCAGCACCAAAGAACACTACCTGTACATTGACCAACTGGCACTCCGCGCGGCCGATGGCTCAATAAAACTGAAAGGATATTTTAACGGCTCGGATAAAGAAAAAATCTATTTTAGTCCCGACCTGACTTTTGACAATCTTGACCTCGACAAACTTCTCTTTAAGTTCGAGAACTTTGGTCAGGACCATTTTGTATCGGAGAACATTCACGGAAAGATCACAGGCCGCCTCACGGGCCAGCTGCGCATGCACCGCGACCTGGTACCGATCATCGATCAGTCGGAACTCCATCTCGACATGCAGGTGACGGAAGGACGCCTTGATAAATACGCGCCGCTTACAGCTCTTGCCGATTATTTCGGAGATAAGAATGTATCGCGCGTTGCATTCGACACTTTAAAAAATCATATTGATATGAACAAAGGTACGATGTCGTTCCCGGTGATGACGATCAATTCAACGCTTGGATTTATTGATGTTTCCGGAAAACAGGATATGAATGGCAACATGGATTATTACATTAAAATACCCATGAAACTCGTTACAACTGCCGCGAGACAGAAATTATTCGGGCCAGGAAAAGAATCGCCAACAGATCCGGAACAGGTGGACGAGATCCAGTATAAAGACGAATCTAAAAAAATTAAGTATGTCAATCTCAGACTCAGCGGAAACACTGAGAACTATAAAATTTCAATGGCGAAGAACAAAGGCGGGTAAAGTTTTCTCAAGTTTGATGACGGAACCGTTTACATGTGAAAAAAATTGTAGCGGCTTTCAAAAACAGGAATGCTGATCATTGCCTCCGTGATTGTAACAGATATAAGTATCAGCCAGAACAATAGGTATCGGACGTTGAGGTTCCTGATCCAGGAGAATAAAAAATTGTATCCGCCAACATACAGCAGGGTAAAAGGAATGAGCGCGCCCCATAATAACCTGCCTGATGAGAAAAAAGGCATCAGTCTTGAGGGGTAACCGCAAGATCCATAATCAAACATCAGCGACAGAACAATGATGTAAACAATCAGCAGCACAAAACTCCAGCGGGTGGCCATGCGCAAAAGCCCGTCGCTGATGATGCCTCGCGTCACGAGCGCCAGTACCAGAAAGATCAGTGACGATAGCCAGAACAAAACATCGAGGAACGGAAAAGCTACGCGTTTGAGATGAAAGATCAATTCACCCCGCCAGAAAGTAACCATTATTTCACGCCAGAAAAGGCCTGTCCTCTCAAAGGTAAGCATTGAATTATCGAGCCAGTCACTCAAGGGTTTGTGCGTCCAGCCAAGATGCCGGATCTTTTCTTCGGAGGCAAAAACGTCGCCGAACACCTGATAATTCCAGGTCATCCAGCAGAAAAGAGGGATCCATGCAAATAAAAAAAACTTCAGCAAAGCAGGTTTGGCGGCTCGGAGTTGTTGTTGTTTTTTTAACCGGCATGCTTTAAAAATTACCATTGCCGTCATCAGCAGAATAAGCGGAAGATTGGATGTTTTTACCAGCACCGTTGACGCAACGGCAATGCCCAAAAACAATCCAAGGCGACCTGGAGGCACATCGGCACGTACAAACCGGATCAAAAAAAGAAAAGCAAAACCAAAACACACGGGCGATAACACATCACTTTGCACCGCATAAAAAGCATCCTGTGGCATCAGCGCCGCGAGACCCGTAACAGCCCAGACCGCGTGCCGGTTGGTGCCGGGAATTTCTTCTGCGCAGCGATAAGCAAGCCATACCAGCAACACAGCAAAAATCACATTCAGAAAACGGATCCAATACATCTGATGCCCTTCCACCGCCCAGGTCATGATCGCGGACCCAAACGTTAACCAGGCGCCGGCCATGACATAATAAAGCGGTGCACTGGAGGCCTCATGGTTGGGCAGCTGGAGCAAATAATTGATCAGGGCCGAATCTCCCTTGTTGATCTGTCCGTTCCACTGTTTCCAGCGGGGGCGGGGCATTCCCTTACCTTTATAAGTTTCCGGGGTGGTAATGTACTCGGGCGACATATAAGTAACAACCAGTTTAACTGTCTGGTCCGACATCGTCTCCAGTTTTGTTGGGATCTCGCCCTGGCTGTATTTGATCACCAGGTCAAGGTGCGCAATCTCATCCACATTATTAAAAAACGGAAAGGCTGCAGCATAGAGCCATACACGGATTGCGGCCAGCAAACAAAAACAGAGCAGTACACGCGAGCCACTCATTTTTTTAAAGCTGTATCTTAATTTACCTGACAGAATGCACTAAAATAAACAAATCTATGGTGATGTCAAGCCGGGAAAGAAACAGATTCAATGTTTAATAAACAAGGATTTTTCTTTTCAGAAAAAAAAGCGATTCAGCGAGTTTTGCGTTGATCTTGGGATTTGAATACGCGTTAAGTCCTGCTTTTTCGGCAAGATTGGCGTAGCCATACATGTCGTTCATCTGGTTCTTGTACAATACCTCGTTCGTAAGCCGGTTTTTAAGCTGTAAATTGATGGTGAGCGAGGCCAGTTTTATCTGGTAGTTTTTCTCAAGCACCTGGCTGCTGATGTCTAACTGTGTTTCCGCAACGGATTCGATGATGTAATCCGCATCCGCCGCTTTATCCACGAGGCGGATCTCCTGTCCGCTGAATTTCTGTTTGATGTAATTTTCGATGGCGTTTAATCCTGTTGGTTTTCCAAAATTATTTTCTACCGAACTCACATAAACTGTGATGTTGGAAACGTTGGCGTAAACCTTAAGCGCCGGAGTTTGAATAAACTGTTTCAACAGCGTGACGCCGGCTCGTCCGATAGAATCGCCGCCCATGAGCCTGGTGATATCCGGACTCAAAGAAAAACCCACAAGTTGATTTACCGGCTCCACAGAATTAACTTTAACCTGAAGTTCTCCTGTTGCACCGGTAGCGGCCAGCTCACTTACATTCACCTTATCTTCATCGCTGCTCACCAGTAGTGGAAAATTTTGTAAAGGCACTTTACTGGTAAGTTCCAGTTTATAGATCAGCGGGTTGTAGTTGACCTGGTACGGCTTGAGCACCGGTGTTACAGAAGAGGTAAGCACGGTGATCGACTGAAGTTGCTGTTGTATAAGGGAGGTGAGATCAAAAACATTCTTGATACCGTTTGACTGTGCTGCATCGAAATTGATCTCCTCGCTGAGATACGGCGTTAAAAGTCCGAATGCCTGTATGCGTTTTTTTAATGAGGAAGAGAAATCTTTGTTTTTCTCGTCGTAGAAACTGGCGTTGATCAAACCCGATGCTTTGCTGAGGATCTGCTGCTTTTTTAAAGCCTTCTGATTGGCATACTCCTGTTTATCGAGCTGATAATACACCCAGTATTGTTTTTCGTTTTCGTAAGAATCTACCAGCGTGTAACCCTCAATGTTATCGCTGTTCGATAATTTGATGAGTGAATTAAAGTTCTCGTTAAAAACATTATTATTCTGAACGGTATATAAAACCGAATTACTCGAAATATCCACCTTGATCTCAGAAGCCAGATCGTAAAGCGCGTTCTTTTTAGCTTCCATCTGGTAATTTCCTCCCCTTGTTTTATCAGCGAAACCAATGCCGATGTATTTAAAACCATTGTTAGGTCTGCTGCTTACCCAGATCGGCACTTTCGCCTCAACAGGCGCCTGGGCAGGATTTACCGTCGCACAAAAAACAAACAAACACAATAAAAATATCTTTTTCATATTATTTCATGGCTGCCGCCGTGTTGGTAAAAAGATTCAGGTTTTGTTCCAGTGCTTCTTTTTTGAGTTCTTCCAATGTCTTTAAACTGTTCCGTGCGCTGAACATGCTTCTCCAGGTCCGGGGGTTAAAACGGCCCAGCGGGGCTGTCTGCTGCGGATTATAAGGATAAAGGGTATTGATGTTGCCGTTAAAGGATCGCATGAACTCCTGGTATTCAATCGCATCCTGACTGCGGATGTTCTGCGTTTGAGAAGCAACGATCTGATTAGAGTAAGCGTTAACCAGTTTATACCTGTAGTCGTAGGAAAAAGCGCGCTGGGCTTTCACCACATTATAATCAAAAGGTTTGTATTCAGTAATAACGAGTGTATCGTTTTTCCGGGTCTTCACTTCCTGAAAGCCGCGCGCTGCATTTTTTGTGAGGCCGGAGTTAAATTCTTTTTTATTCTCTACATCATAGATGTAGAAATAATCCGCCCCGGTTGCTTTCCTGATGGCCTGTATCAGATCGATGTTGTTGCTGTTATTCAGATCAGTAGTGCCGGGTGCGTTCTGAAAAGGCGTGTTGTTGATGATTTTTACAGTGTTCAGCTTCTGGATAGCAAGCTCACTGAAATTGTTAAAGAGGTATTCTTCCAGTTCCCTTTCGGTTGGATCGGAGGCTGGTTTTGGTTCAAATAAAATGAACGATTTGGTTTGCTGCGCGGTAGCCAGTTCCAGTAAATCTCCAAGGTCCTTGTAATCCTCGGTTTTTGAACGGATGCTGGTAAGCAACTGTAAAGCACCCGAATAATTTTTATTCTCAAGATTGTTGATCGCGCTCTGGTAAAGCGGTTCACAGGTCGCCACAATTTCGAGTTGCGGCAAATTCCGGTATGAATTGTTGTATTTTTTTATTTTTTCAATAAAGGGCAGCGACTCATTGTACTTTTTCTGATTCACCAGTAAAAAAGCCTGGTTGTAATTTTTAGCGCAATACGTTTCTACAGATTTATTGTAATCGTCCTCGTAATTTTTCGGATAATCCAGTTTTACGTCAAGCGCCGCGGCCCTGGCGTGAAAATCCTTCATCCGCTCAAACGTTTCAAGACCTGCTTCCAGCTGTTGTGTATTGTAACTTCTGAAAAACTCTGACGCCAGAGAAGAAACATATTTCTGACCCACTTCACGCAGTTTGATGCGCGATTCAACATTGGTTGGTTTGCGTTGTAACGATTCGAGGTAATAACCTGCCGCATCGCCAACCAAACCCTGTTTCTCAAGCTTCTCGGCGGCTTTAAAATACTTCTTCGAACCGCTGCAGGCAGCTGTTAACAGAGCCAGCAAAGCCAGTATAAATATGTATGATGTTGCCTTCAAAATAAGGGATTAAAAAAAGAGCATCTTTTTCCAAAGATGCTCCCTTATGAATTGCTGTGGATTATCTTCCTTCTTCAGCCATTTTTTTCATCTCAGCGTCAAAGATCTGCTGGAATTTTTGTTTGTCGTAATCAAGCTTCAGCTTGGCATCGTTGGAGATGCGTGCATCAAGCTTGTCGAATACTTCTTTTTTATTGGCTTCAAGCGTGATCACAATCATCTTCTGGGCCGTGCGGCCAT
>CAZFCR010000084.1:0-10804 GCA_964517305.1 uncultured Akkermansia sp. | reverse complement strand
GCAGGGTAACAAAAGGACCCGTAGTGATCATGACATTTGATCCGAACGCGCTTGATGAATTCTGGAACGCCCGATATTTTCCTGAACTTATTGAAGTTGAACGCGCGCGCTATCCTCAGATAGACTCAATCACGGCGGCCCTCGGTGGCGTCTGTAAAATTATCAAAGTGCCCGTACCATTGGATTGCACCGACGGATTTCAGGAAGCTTTTTATGGTCGCCCGGAAGCATTCCTCGACAAAAACGTAAGAAATTCACAATCGGCCTGGGGCTTTTTGCCTGAAGAAACGGTGTCGCGCCTGGTAAAAACGCTTGAAGATGATCTCGCTTCCGGCAGATGGGATGAGCTTTACGGCCATTTTCGCAAAGAAGCGGAATTTACATGCGCACTGCGAATCATCAGCTCCGTTCCTGACTAAATCTCATAAAAAAACCACCGGAATTTCCGGTGGCCCATATCAAAAACTGAATACTATTAGTGCGCTGAGTGTGACTGATCAGTTTCAGGCACCGCATCAGGACCTTTGGCTTCGCCATGGTTGATCATTTCTTTGTCAGTTGCATTTTTATGCCCGTCGCTGTGTGCGCCTTCAATGTTATTGTGCCCGTGACCTTCGGAGCCATGAGCGTGCGAAGGATCACAAAGACTCAGGAACAATCCAATAATAAGTACAAGAACCGCTGCTAAAATAAAGGGAACGGTAAAAGCAACCGGTTTTTTTTCAGTTGCGTGATGAGAATCGTGATGACCTGCCATAATTAAAATTTTATGTGCGAAAATAAGGGAATAATTAATATTTAAAAAAAATATTCCTTTAGTCTTTGATGAATTTATGCAGACGCTTCGCGCCGGCCTGCTCAACAGTCAGGATATAAACCCCGGCAGGCATAGAAGCAGCGTCGATGACGGCACTCCCGCCCGAAGCCTTTTGTTGATGCAGAAGATGTCCCAGCAGGTCGTAAACCTCAATCATAGCGCCCTGCTCTGTTCCATCCACATAAATCTTTTCGTGCACCGGTTGCGGATAAAGAGAAATGGCTTTGTCCCCAGAGTTTTCATTTATTGCAACCGGATTATCCAGGGCATAACCCCGCATGCGGGCCTGGTTAGGTATAAAATTGTTGCCGCTCAGGGTGCCGCTTACTTCAAAATAAGGCAGTTTGCCTCCGGGAACCAGCCACTGATAAGAACGGATGTAATTGGTGTAACCTACTGGAATGGGTATAAAGTTGTTTTTGATGGTATCTCTTCCATACTGTGTGGTTACCACGCGCAAACAGTTTTGTGAACCATAAGGCGTTGTAATGGTGCCCCAGCCATCCACTTCGGTGATGCGGTGACCTGTTTTTGTATACCTTATTGGCACAGCCGAAAAATTAGGCGTACTGAACCTGAACGTGCTGCTGTCCCTGTCGCCATAATTTAAAGGAAAAAAATACAACTCATCTTTGTTGGTATAATAAGAAGGCAAAGGCACGGTGCTGAAGGTGAGACCCATGCCGTCGGCGATGTAAGCGTCCTGCGGTGAAGTAACACGCCGGTAATAATTATAATACTTTGTTAACGTTACTGGTCCAAGATTCACAAGCGTATCAGCCAGTTTTTCTCCATACTCATTCGGCGAGAGGAAAAAAAAGAAATAGGGTGTCTGCGAAGCGGGCATGAGATTGCGGACAACCGGCGTTCCGAGGCTGACCTGGGAAAAATCCCAGTTAAAGTTGGGGCCGCTCTGCTGATAATTGCCCAGGCTGTTCAGCTGGATGTTTGTGTAGCGCAGTGTATCGCTTCCTGAAGGCATATCGGTGGCTGTGATCACGATCTGTGAAAAACCGGATAACAGCAGGCTGCTGAATAAAACCGCGTAAAGAACTCTCCTCATGTTTCGTTATTTTTGTGTGAATTGAATAACTAAGGTAATAAAATAATGCTGCTGGCGTTAAAGGCTCTCATGTTAAAACTAAAAAAATCAGGACGGTTCTTTTTCCTGGTTCTTGCCATCAGCGGCCTGAACAACCTGCATGGCCAGCGTGTCAGCTTAAAGATCATTCCGCGTAACGAACAGACCGTTGTAAAAAAACTCAATTATAAAAAAAATCACGCAAGCCGCCAGGAAGCGCGTCAGGAGATCGCCGCCGTGTTAAACCACCTGCAGGAACGCGGTTATCTGCTGGCCCAGACCGATACCATCATCGCCGACTCCACCCGGATAACAGCAATTGTGAACGCCGGCGACCTTTATACCATCGCTTACCTGAGAATGGGCAATCTGAATCCCAACATCGCCTCGCGGCTCGGGATCAGCGAAAAACTGTATTTTAAAAAACCTTTTAAATACGGCGAAGTAGCACGCAGCATTGATAAAATTCTGGTGCATTATGAAAACAACGGTTATCCCTTTGCCAGTGTAAAACTCGACAGCGTGCTCATCAATGGCGAAAAACTGAGTGCCAGTCTGCACGTTGAACCCAACAAATTGTATAAGATCGACTCCGTGAAAGTAACAGGCACGGCGCGCATCAATAAAAAATTTCTTTACCGTTACCTCGACATCAGCGAAGGCATGGTGTATAACGAAGCCACCATCTCATCCATTTCGTCAAAGATCAAACAACTCCCGTTTCTGAGCGAAATTCGTCCACCCGAAGCCATGCTCAGCGACAAAAACAATAAGATCATCATCTTCCTTGATAAAAAAAATGCCTCGCAGTTCGATGGGATCATTGGATTGTTACCTGATGCCGATACACGCAAAACCATCATCACCGGCGATCTCAAATTAAAGCTCGTTAACGGCATCCTGCGAAACGGAGAAACCTTTGATGTACAGTGGCGCCGGTTGCAGACACAGACGCAGGATTTTAACGGCCGGCTGATCTATCCTTACCTTTTTGGCACACCGGTGGGCGTGGATTATAATCTTAAGATCTACCGTCGCGATACAACCTTCATTGACATCAACAACAACATGGGCTTACACTACTATTTCAGCGGCCTCAATTATTTTAAGATCTTCTACAATCAACGAAACACCAATCTCATTTCAACCAGTGGCCTTGATTTTGCGACCACCCTGCCCGACTACGCCGATATAACCAACCGCGCGTATGGACTTGGTCTTGTAACAGAAAACTACGATTACCGGTTTAACCCGCACCGTGGACTGGGACTGAACCTCAGCGTGCAAACGGGTGACAGGCGCATCAGGAAAAACCCGAACATCAATGAAGTGGCTTACGAAAATCTGTTGCTGCGCTCTACACAATACCAGGCCGAAGGTCAGATCAGCTGGTTTATTCAACTGTACCGCAACAACGTGTTGAAACTAAATGTAAGAGGCGCTTCGGTATTTGGTAATTCGGTGATCTTCCGCAACGAACTGTTCAGGATTGGTGGATTACGCACACTGAGAGGATTTGATGAAGAAAGCATCTACGCCTCCAGTTATGTTATTCCTGGCATTGAATACCGTTTTCTTTTTGCCCAGAACTCCAACCTGCTTTTGTTTGCTGAAGGCGCGTGGTATGAGGACAACAGCAACCGCCAGTACACCTCAGACACGCCCATGAGTGTGGGCGCAGGCATTAATTTCGAAACCAAAGCGGGCATCCTCTCGCTCAACTACGCCGTGGGCAACCAGCGGGGCAACGGTTTTGACCTGCGCAGCGGAAAGATCCACTTTGGCTTAACCGCGTTGTTCTGAAAATTTTACCCCTTCCTGGGAAAAAACAGCAGGTGCAAAAAACATCCATGGGAGTTCTCAATCTTTAGTTAAACAGATCAGGTAAACTTTTGATTATTATTTAAAGAACAACCCTGCATCAGGCTTTATGACAGGATAAACAAGCATGACAGCCCGTTCACGTCATTCAATGGATCAAAAAAACTATATTTGTATATATATCATCAAGCCATGAAACATCTTTTTGCCGCGTTCCTTTTTTTATCCGGAACAGCACTTTTTTCGCAAACCTATCCTTCTCACAACATTAGTCTGATTAGCAGGATCAGTCCTGATACCACACCAATATCACCCACCGGAAAAAGATACTCCGGCTGCTGGGGCTGGCACCAGGCTGCAAAAAACAGGGAGTACGCTATCGCAGGCAGCAAAACAGGCACTTATTTTATCGACATCACCAATCCGGCATCGCCTGTCGTTGCTGATTTTGTTCCCGGCAAACTCAGCGACTGGCGCGAGATGAAAACCTATCAGAACTATTGTTATGTGGTAAGTGATGTGGAAACACCCAACCGTTTTCAGATCATTGACATGCAGTACCTACCCGACAGCGTTCACGTAGTGCACGACGCCAATACGCTGTTTGAACTGGGTCATACCATCTGGATCGATCAGGATAAAATGTATGTGGCCCAAACCGGCTTTGTCAACAGCATAGTTTCGCCCATGACAGTTTGGAGTCTGGCCACCCCTACAGCGCCTGTGCTACTGAGGAGAATTGAACAGGATCAGGCCATTCCAGAGATCCACGACATGTTTGTGCGCAACGACACTGTCTACGCTTCAGCCGCCTGGCAGGGCATCAGTGTTCTGAAACTGAATGCCAACAATACTTTTTCACCGCTGGGTTCTTATGATGGTTATTCGCAGGAAGGTTACAATCACTCAAGTGCACTCACCCAGGATGGAAAATACCTTCTGTTTTGCGATGAAGTACCTGAATCAATTCCAATGCACCTTATTGATGTACAAAACCTGCAGAACATACAACCTGTGAAAGCCTGGTTACCGCATGAAAAAACAACGCCACACAATCCTTTTATCATCGGCAACAAATGGGCCATTGTATCGTGTTACCAGGATGGTCTTTTTATTTACGACATTTCTCAGCCACCGGTAATAGGGGTAGCAGGTTTTTTTGACACCTTTCCTCAGGGCGGCGTTAATACAGGCGAATACATCGGCGGGGCTTATAACGGCAACTGGGGCGCTCATCCCTTCCTGCCAAGCGGTTTAATCATCGCCAACGACATGCAGAACGGCGTATTTATATTGGATGCAAGCGACGCTTATGCCACCACCGGTGGTAATGCTGTTGGTCTGGCCGATCATCAAACATCAGGACCTGCCTTTAGTATTTATCCGAATCCCGCCGGTGATCAACTGCGCATTCAGAACCGATCCGAAGGAAAAGTTCATTTTGAAATAAAAAACATTCTTGGAAATACCATTTTAAGTGGCGAAAGAAACGGTGCCTTCGGAGAAAACATCAACATCAGTCAATTTCCCAACGGCACATATTTTATGACGCTGAGCGGAGAACAAGGCGCGCTGACAAAAAAGTTCATCATCAACCATTAAGCATCGCGCCATGAAGATTATTTTTTCCGGAATGCTGTTGCTGCTCTTTGGCCTGACCCGGGCACAACCTTACGCAGCCTCCAATTTTACACTCATATCAAGGATCGACCCCGAAACCGGCACCAATGCCAATGGCGACAAATATGCAGGTTGCTGGGGCTGGACCGATAATACAGGAAAAGAATATGCCATCGCCTGTTCCCAAAGCGGCACCTACTGGGTCAACATCAGCAGCCCTGCCAGTCCCGTGGTTTGTGATTACGAGCCGGGCAGCAATACAGGCGCCACCTGGCGTGAAACAAAAACCTATCTCAATTATTGTTACGTGGTGAGCGATGATACAGGTTCAAATGCCTTTCAGATCTTCGACATGCAATACCTGCCTGACAGTGTGCACCTGGTGCATCAGAGCGACAGCATCCTTTCGCGCGGGCATACCTTGTGGGTTGACGGCGATAAGTTGTACGTGGCCAGTGTTACCCAGAGCAACAGCGTTTACCAGAGCATGAACATATACAGCCTGGCTGATCCCGAAAAACCCGGATTGATCGCTTCGCTTTTTGACGATCATCCGTTTATATCGGTAGTGCATGATATGTATGTGCGAAACGACACTGTGTTTGCATCCTGCGCCTGGCAGGGCTTGTATGTTTTTAAATTAAATACCGACAGTACCTTTACACAGATCGGTTCACTCAGCTCTTATCCTTCTTCCGGTTACAACCACAGCAGCGCCCTTACACCCGATGGCAAAACCCTTGTATTCATGGATGAAGTGCCCGATGGGCTTCCCATCAAATTTGCCGACGTCAGCAACCTGCAGAACATCCAGATAAAAGGCACGCACAAACAATTTCAGAACACCACGCCGCACAACCCTTTTATGGTGAGCAACCGGTATTGTTTTACAAGCAGCTACCAGGACGGGCTTCAGTTGTACGATCTCGCAGATCCGGCCAATCCATTTATTGTTGGTTATTTCGACACGTATCCGCAGGGAGGCAACAGCGCCAATAATTACGGACCCGTGGCTTACAAAGGACAATGGGGTGCTTATCCCTATTTCCCAAGCAAAACCATTTTGTGTCTTGACATGTTCAATGGAATTTTTCTGCTTAAAACACATCTGTACGCTAACCCCGTGTCTACTGTTTCAGTCGATGAACAATCACTCACCTCTACGCTGGAATTGTACCCCAATCCTGCACAGAGCGCGTTCTTTTTTAGTGTTCCTTCTTTGTTCCAGGATCAGAACTTAACGCTGACGGTGCTGGATGTTTACGGAAGAAAATTAATAGAACATCAGCAACCGAAAGGAACCACCACTGGTAAGGTGGATGTATCAGGATTAAACGAAGGCATGTATACCGCGGTCCTCAGCGCGGGCTCAAAAAATACTCTAAAAAACAAACTCATTATAACAAGATAATTTATGTTCTCAAAAGAATCAGTGATAGGCATTATTGGCAGTGGTGCCATGGGCAGTGGAATTGCACAGGTAGCGGCAACAGCGGGTCACAGTGTAATTGTGGTTGACAACAACCAGGCAGCACTCGACAAAGCAGCAGCCAATCTTAAAAGTACGCTCGCCAAACTTGTAGAAAAACAAAAGATCAGTACCGAAAAAGCCGCCGGCATTGTTTCCTCTATTCGTTTTGTAGCCGACAAACAAACTCTTGCTGCCTGCAGCCTCATCATTGAAGCCATTGTTGAAAATCCTGAGGTAAAAAAATCTGTTTTCAGAGAGTTGGAAACCATCGCAAGTCCATCGTGTGTACTTGCCACAAATACTTCATCTCTTTCCATCACCTCCATTGCATCGGCCTGCAAAGATCCCGGGAGGGTGCTGGGCATTCACTTTTTTAATCCTGCCCCTCTCATGCCGCTGGTGGAGATCATTCCCGGTATTGCCAGCAAGTCAGAGATTGTGGACGCTTGTCGCGACCTGATAAACAGCTGGGGAAAAACCACAGTAATTGCCAAAGACACGCCGGGCTTTATTGTGAACCGCGTGGCCCGGCCTTTTTACAGCGAAGCGCTGAGGATCTATGAAGAAGGCATTGCCGATATGGCTACCATAGACTGGGCGATGAAAGAGATCGGCGGTTTCAGGATGGGCCCTTTTGAACTGATGGACATGATTGGCCACGATGTGAATTATGTTGTAACGGAAACGGTATGGAAAGAACTGTATTTTGATCCCCGTTTTAAACCGGCCCTTTCGCAAAAAAGGCTCGTGGAAGCCGGTTTTCTAGGTAAAAAAAGCGGGCGGGGATTTTATGATTACAGCGAAGGTGCTCAAACACCGCTGCCAGACACAGACAAAACCAAAGCCACAAAAATTTTCAGACGCATTCTTGTTATGCTCATCAACGAAGCGGCCGATACCTGTTACCTGAACATTGCCACCCGCGCCGACATAGACCTTGCCATGACCAAAGGCGTTAACTATCCGAAAGGACTTTTACAGTGGGCCGATGAAATAGGTCTCGATGATGTACTCGAAGGTCTTAACTCTTTACGGGATTTTTACGAGGAAGACCGCTACCGCGTCAGTCCTCTCCTTAAACACCTCCATGCTTCAAAGAAAAAATTCTTCTGATTACTGAATTTTGTGAATCCCGCGTTTTTTTTTATCTTTGAATAATATGCTTTTTCTAAAGCCTTCCCTATGAAAAAAAGATCGTTTTTATTAAGTGTCCTTTCCCTTGTCCTCATCGCCGGGTTTTTGGCCTGCGAAAAGAAAAAAAGCACGGGCATTACGCCAACTTACGGCGCCACAGGTAATCCCAACCCGGGCGACCAGACCGTAACCGGCACCACCACCTATTCCAATCCTGCCACTGAAAACTCAAGTCTTTTTGTTGGCGGTTCAGGCTGGACCAATCCTACCTGCGGATCAACCAATAGTGTGATACTGAAAGGTTTTAATGGTTCCATAGAAGTGACCCTTTCATTTGCTTCATCTATCAGGAGCGGCACTTACGCCATCGCCAGCAGCCCATCAGGCACTACCGCCTGCGCGCTCACTATATTAAATGCCCCGAATCAACCCGCGGGCATCGTCTGGTACGGAAAAAGCGGCTCTATTGCTGTTACAACCTCGTCTTCGGCCATCAACGCCAATTTTATCAACAGCGTGGTATGCGCCCAGCAGAATTTTAACTTTCCTACCGTATCCGTTTCAGGCGGACTCGGTTGCAGTCAGTAAACAAACTTTCACACATTTGAAGCAGGCCTGGCCTGCTTTTTTTGTTTCTGCTATTTTGTCTTCACTAAAAAAAATATCGCTTTTTTTTCACCGGGCCTACACGCCAGATATCAGGGCCCTTAGCCTCATGCGCATCGGTGTGGCCGCTGTGGTGATCACCGATCTGCTCATTCGAATGAGCGACCTGGGTGCACACTACACCAGTGGCGGAATCTGGCCCAACCACCTTGTGCGCACTTTTGGATGGAACCCCGGATACTGGAGCCTGCATTTGCTTAACGGCACTATCGGCTATCAGGCTGCAATTTTCAGTCTGCACCTGCTGGCAGCCCTCAGCCTGCTCGCAGGATACCGCACCAGGTTTGCCACACTGCTGGTATGGCTGTTGTATGTATCCCTGCACAACCGCAATATTTTTATTCTTCAGGCGGGCGATGACCTCCTCAGGCTCTGTCTGTTCTGGGCACTGTTCCTGCCCTGGGGAGCACGGTATTCTCTCGACTCTATTTTTCAGAACAAATCAGCCAAGGTGTTGCTGCTCCCGGGTTTGGGTTATTTGTTACTGACAGCCTCCGTTTATTTTTTTACTGCCCTGCTCAAATCAGGCGATGAATGGACAAAAGAAGGCAGTGCCCTGTATTACGCGCTCAGTCTTGAACAACTTCGCCTCGCCCCTTTTGGAGACTGGCTGTACAGGCAGGAAAACCTGATGAGGACACTGAGTTTTGTTGTTTATTATTCTGAATGGCTCATTCCTTTTCTTATACTCATACCCTGGAAACAGGGCTGGTTGAGATGGCCCGCCTTTCTTTTGATCATTATGCTCCATGCCGGGATTGCGTCGACCCTGTATGTCGGCTTGTTTTTCATTATCAGCATGGTCACTGCCATTGGTCTATTGCCACACCATGTGATGGATTGGATCGAAAAACGTGTAGTTTTTCCTTCTTCGTTTAAACAGAAAAATAAAATCAAATCTGCTCCGGTTTTAATCAATTCACTCAGCGTATTTTTTATTTTTCTCTGCCTGCTGATCAACCTCAGCGCTTTTACCTGGTTTTTTTATAATCCCAGGAAAGAGTTCCGTTATCTGGCCAACATGCTTCGCCTGAACCAATACTGGGGTATGTTTTCGCCCACCGTGCTTAAAACCGATGGCTGGCTGGTTTACCATGGCTACGATTCGCAGGGGCGGCAATGGGATCTGAGGCGCAACACGAATTTTGTTGATTATAAAAAACCTCAGCACATCGTAAAAATGTACAAAAACGATCGCTGGCGTAAACTGGCAGAAAATATGCAGAGCGACAACTACACTTTTTTAAGACCGCTTTATTCCAATTACATCCTTCGCACCTGGAACAAACAACATCCTGAGAAACCGCTCAGCACACTGAATCTTTATTACATGCAGAAAGAAAACCTGCCAGGGTACCGGACTTCAGAAGTAAAAAAGATATTATATTGCGTGAGCAATGACCGTTAATTTTCACCAGGCCTTCCATTTTCTCCGTCATTTTTTTACTGCCGCGCGCAAAGGCCATGGCGTACACTCACCTTTTGCTTATCAGCTTTGCGAAGAAGTTTTTTACAATACCGCTCCGTTTTATGTATTTAATTATCTGGATGCGATTCGCCGGCAGCTTTTGAAAAGCGAGTTTGAACTAAGAATTGAAGACTATGGAGCCGGGTCAAAAAAGTTGAAGAGTGACGCACGCAAAGTTGGCGAGATCGCCGCGGCGGGCATCAGTACAAAAAAACAATCCGAAACGCTTTTCCGTCTCATCAATTTCATGGGTTGTAAAAAATGCGTAGAACTTGGCACTTCGCTTGGACTCAATGCACTTTACATGGCTTCGGTTAACAGCAGCATCCGTGTTGTTACGATAGAAGGCAGCCCTTCGCTCGGGCTCTTTGCCCAGCAGCTGGCCCGACAAAATGCCAAAAACAACATTGAATTTATAACTGCCCGGTTTGACGACGCGCTGGAAGAGGCGCTGGATCGTCCGCAGCCAACCGACCTTGTGTATTTTGACGGTCACCACACTTACGAAGCCACCCTGCGTTATTTTAAAACGGCGCTGAAATACCGGCACGCCAACACCGTCTTTGTTTTCGACGATATTTACTGGAGCAAGGGCATGACGCGTGCCTGGAAAGAAATTTCATCGCATCCGGAAGTACGCATGAGCATCGATACTTTTTTTACCGGTTATGTTTTTTTCAGAGAAGAAATACGGGAGAAAGTGGCGTTGAAGTTTTATACCTGATC
>CAZFCR010000083.1:0-10900 GCA_964517305.1 uncultured Akkermansia sp. | reverse complement strand
GAACCTTTTCTGCCAGAACGCCTAGCGAATCGTAATAACACCAGATACTATCCTGTTTATCGTTTTTGTAAACGCCTTCGTATCGTTTTTTGCCGTCGGGATAATAAGCGATGTTCGGTCCATGGCGAAGTCCTTTATCGTAATGCATTTCGCTCCAGGCCAGGCCGCTTGGATAAAACGACAGCCACTGGCCGTGGCGCTGGCCAAACCTGAAAAAACCGGTGAATTTGGTAATGCCGTTCGGGTATTTATCAACGTACGATCCTGTGTATGTGCTGTCGGGAGGAACGATCAGCAGGGGATTAGAACGCCGCGCCGAATCGGAAGCTTTTCTTTGTTCAACTCTTGAAAGCGAATCATTAACCTCTTTGTCTTTTTCACTTGTACCATTGTTTGAATTGCAGGCCGGCAGAATCAGCAGGCAGCCAAGCGTTATGAATCCGATAAATGCTTGCATATTAATTTTTCCTTTCAATTGCATAAATGAGAAGCCGCTCCAGACTCTTGCGGGCTTCATTTTCAGGTAACTGGTGAAGTACAGCCAGCGCCTTGTCCCTGTATTCATTCATTACTTTTCTTGCATAACTCAGTCCGCCTTTGGCGATCACAAAATCAATCACTTTTTTTACTTCTTCGCTCTCTTCGTTGTGATTTTTGATCAGGTTGATGATCTTTCTTTTTTCAAGCCAGGTGCTGTTGTTCAGCGCGTAAATAAGTGGCAGCGTCATTTTTTTTTCCTTGATGTCAATGCCCGTAGGTTTGCCAATGTTGTCTTCTGTTCCGAAATCAAAAAGATCGTCCTTGATCTGGAAAGCGATGCCGGTAAGTGTGCCAAAGTCGCGGGCCAGTTCGATCGTCCTTTCATCTGAAGTTACGGAAGCCGTGCCGGCCGCGCAGCAGGCAGCGATCAGCGTCGCTGTTTTTTTGGTAATGATGTCGAAATAAATTTCTTCGGAAATATCGAGTCGTCTTGCTTTTTCAATCTGAAGTAATTCTCCTTCACTCATTTCGCGTACCGCGGTGCTCACAATTTTAAGCAAATGAAAATCGTTGTTGTCGAGCGAAAGCAGCAGACCTTTTGAGAGCAGAAAATCGCCGATGAGTACCGCGATCTTGTTTTTCCACAGCGCGTTCACACTGAAAAATCCTCTGCGTTCGTTGCTGTCATCCACCACATCGTCGTGTACCAGCGTGGCGGTATGCAGCAGTTCGATAAGGGCGGCAGCGCGGTGCGTGCTGTCGTTGATCTCTCCGCTTACTTTGGCTGAAAGAAACACAAACATGGGCCTGATTTGTTTGCCCTTGCGTTTAACGATGTAACCGGTAATCTTATCCAGCAGCGGTACCGAACTTTTCATGGCATCCTTGAATTTTTCCTCAAAGGCCTCCATGTGCGGAGCTACTGGTATCTTTATATCGTCAACGGTTTTCGACACAGATAGCTAATTTACCCTTTATTTCATTTCCGGGGAAACGAGTTTATTTTTATTTGCAAGCTGCCCGCAGGCCGCATCAATGTCCTTACCACGGCTGTGGCGGACATTACAGATCACCCCGTTTTTTTCTAAATGGTCGGTAAATGCTTTTAAGCGGTTACCCGAGGTCTGACTGAACTCTGCGCCGTCGATGGCATTGTATTCAATGATGTTGACTTTTCCTTTTACGCGTTTACAGAAGTTCACCAGGTCTTGCGCGTCCTGCAGCGAATCGTTAAAGTCTTTAAAAGCAATGTATTCAAAAGTGGGCCGGGTTCCGGTTTTTAAAATAAAATAATTGAGCGCCTCGGCAAGGTTATCCAGCGTGTTGGTTTCGTTGATGGGCATGATCTGGTTCCGCTTTTCGTCGTTGGCAGCGTGCAAAGACAGGGCAAGATTAAACTTAACGCCATCGTCTGCAAGCCTGGTGATCATTTTAGCGACTCCCGCTGTGGAAACGGTAATGCGTTTGGGCGACATGCCCAGGCCGTCAGGACTGGTGATCATCTCAACAGATTTCATCATTTCCTGGTAGTTCAGCAATGGCTCACCCATGCCCATGTAAACAATGTTGGTGAGCGGCGCATGGTATCTTTCCTCTGCGGTATTTTTTACAAGCACCACCTGGTCAAAGATCTCATCAGCGTTGAGGTTGCGCATGCGTTTTAGTTTTCCGGTTGCGCAGAACTTGCAGGTCAGACTGCAACCAACCTGCGATGAGATACAGGCGGTCATTCGCGATTCATGCGGAATGAGCACACTTTCCACAACATAGTTGTCGTGAAGTTTCATGGCGCATTTAATGGTGCGGTCAGAACTCACCTGTAATTCGTGGATCTGAACGGCGTTGATCACAAAATTTGTTTCCAGGTAATCGCGTAGTTTTTTCGAGAGATTACTCATCTCATCAAAGTTCACCGCCCTTTTGGCCCAGAGCCAGTCAAAAACCTGTTTGGCCCGGAAAGCGGGTTCACCAAGGGTTTGAAAGAGTTCGGTCAGTTGGGGAAGTGTCAGCGCGCGTATGTCTTTTTTCTGCATCAGAAGAAGGGTAAAGATACCAATTTAAACGCTATAAATGGCTAACTTTGAGCCCGTGCGATACTTAAAAGGTGATAAAATTTTTGATGGCAAAAGCTTTCTTCCGGCCGATTCCGTGCTTGTTTACGATCACCAAAATTTGTTAATCGATACCGTGCCGTTGGCCGACACAGAGCCGGGAATGGTTGAGTCTTTTGAAGGCATTCTGTGTCCTGGTTTTATAAACACCCATTGTCACCTTGAATTAAGTCACCTGCGGGGGCAAATTCCAAAAGGCACCGGTTTGCCTGGATTTGCACAACACATCATGACTTTGCGTGATGCATTCAGGCAGGAAGAACGCCTTGAAGCGATGTACGCGGCGGACGAAGAGATGGAAAAAAATGGTATCGTTGCAGTGGGAGACATTTGCAATACCAACGAAAGCATTTCTGTAAAAAGCCGCAGCAATGTGTTTTATCACAGTTTTGTGGAGTTGATAGCACTTGATCCCCAAAACGCGCAAAAGGTTTTTGAAAAAGGCAAAACGCTCGTGGCCGAATACAGCGATAACAATCTGTCCGCAGGTTTAACGCCCCATGCGCCTTACAGCGTATCACTTTCGCTCATCGAACTGATTTCAAAGGCCTGCGCTGAAAAAAAATTGCCATTCAGCATTCACAACCAGGAGTCTTTAGCCGAAGATGAATTTTTCAGGGAGGGCAGCGGCGCTCTGAACGAACTTTATGATTTTCTGAAACTTGATACTTCTTATTTTAAACCCAGCGGCAAGAGCAGCCTGGCCACTTACGCCCACCTGCTGACAAAGGATCCTATTCTTGTACACAATACTTTTTCGGATGCAGCTGACCTATCGCTCCCGGGATTACAAGAGGCCTTCTGGTGTTTTTGTCCCGCAGCTAATTTGTACATCGAAAAATCGCTGCCTGACTTTAGCATGTTTCTTAACAAAGGACTGCGGTTTTGTTTCGGAACCGACAGTCTTGCGAGTAACAACAGGCTCGACCTGCTCCAGGAAGCGAATATTTTCATGGATAACGTTAGCGGCTGCAGTTCTGGATTATTGCTGGCCGCGCTGACCTCGGTTCCGGCAGCCGCTTTGCATATAGATGACCGGTACGGTAGTTTAAAAAGAGGAACAAAGGCTGGTCTGAATCAGATCGCTGATACCAAAGGAAAATTAAAATTCATAAAAAAGATCTTAGCATCATGATCCAAATCAAAGCATTTACATTTAATCCTTTCCAGGAAAATACCTACGTGGTGTACGACGAAAATAAAAACGCACTCATCATTGACCCCGGAAATTCAAATAGTAATGAGGACACTGTTTTAAGCAGTTTCATCACCGGGAACGGTCTCCGGCCTGTACGGTTGCTGCTCACGCACGGCCACATCGACCACATCATGGGCAACCGTTTTGTTTTTGAAACTTACGGATTGTTGCCGGAAGTTCATCACGATGATCTTTTTTTTCTTGAAAGAATGATGGAAACGGCAAAAATGTATGGCGTAAATGTTGAACCTTCGCCACTGCCCGCTAAATTTCTTCTTGAAGACGATGAGATCAAACTTGGAACAGAGATTTTTAAGTGCATTCACACCCCGGGCCATTCGCCTGGAAGTATTTCGTTTTATAATAAGTCTGCGGGCCTGCTTATCAGCGGCGACGTGCTTTTTAACGGAAGTATCGGCCGCAGCGATTTGCCTATGGGCGATCACCAGACTCTGATCAGTTCTATCACCGGCAAACTGCTCGGGCTGGGTGATGAGGTCAGGGTATACAGTGGTCATGGCCCCGAAACCACCATCGGCAGGGAACGTAAAACCAATCCATTTTTAACTTGATTTATTAACCGGACCTGTCCATTTCTTTTTATCTTCGTTTTATCAGAAAGCTGCTTTTTATATTAAGTGTTGGCGCCTGCTTCCCGCTTTTGTCGCAGATCAGGGAGGTACCCAGAGACGAAAAACCTCCCTACAACAGGAAGGAGGAAATTCTGCATTACGGCAAACGTTACCGGATCCATAACAATTACCTCACCCTGGGCGGAGGTTTCGCAAGTTCCAGTATCCGCAGCCAGGGACAAAAGGTGGTTGGCGCTGATTTCCAGTTCCATATCCGCAGGCAGCATTTTCAAATGGGTTTGATGATGAGCGGCGACCAGTTCCTCTCCAACAACCATGTTCAGGGTCACTTGGGCTGGGGTTTGCGTAAAGAAACCCGCACCGCCAATTTCGCCGGTTTTTTTGGCCCTGCTTATAATTATGGTGTTGTTGGGGTGGCGGGCGCACCGGAGAGATTCTATAGAGGCCTGGGCGCGTACGCATCGCTCCAGTTTGTAACAAAATTGGCTTACGACATAGGACTGGGTCTTGAAGTGTTTGATGAACTGAGTGGCAGCCAGAATATTTTTGGTTTTAAGATCATCGCTTTTTTCTCGGGCGCTTATCGTGGCGTGAAGAAAAATTACAATCCGAATGTAAGATCAGAGAACGCGCAATGACCGATTTTATCATTGTTGGTCGCGGACTGGCTGCGACAACCCTGGCCCATGTTTTTTTCCAGAATAACATTTCCTTTAAAATTATTGGTGAACCATCATTGAGCCGATCTTCTCTGGTAGCAGCGGGCATCTGGAATCCGGTTGTATTTAAAAGAATGACCGCCAGCTGGATGGCCGGCACACTTACAGATCATCTCATAAAATTTTATACCGACGCCGAAAGGCTTACAGCTTCTCGGTTTTTAACACACCGGCCCATTTTTAAACCCTTTACCGAAGAACAGGAAAAGAACCTCTGGCTCAGAAAGGCGGAAGGCAGCCTGGAAAATTTTATCGACAAGGCGCAATCAGATCACGTGCCCGAACTGGTCAACTGCAAGATCAGTCTGGGGTACGGAACCGTAAAACAAGCCGGCAACATCAGGGTTTCAGAATTCATCAGTGCCAGCGAAATATTTTTTCAGGCCATGATTGAACACGCGGTATTCGATTACGCTCAGCTCTGTATCCATCCCGACGCTGTTGAATACAAAGGGTTGCGGGCCGCCAATATTGTTTTTTGCGAAGGACATCTTGTAAAAAATAATCCCTTCTTTAACTGGATCCCAATGAAACCCGCAAAAGGCGAAGTGATCCGTTTCGCCGCGCCGGATCTGAAACTCAAAAACATGGTCTTTAACCGCAATGGTTTTGTGCTGGATACAGGGGATGGTGATTTTATTGCGGGAGCCACTTATAACTGGGAGGATCTTACCGATGCGCCATCGGCCGCCGGCTTACAGGAACTTAGAAATAAAACGGAGGCCATGATCAGCTGCCCGTATACGGTAACCGGTCATGAAGCAGGTGTGCGGCCTTCCAGCATCGACCGGCGACCGGTTTGCGGTATGCATCCGGAACATCCCCGACTGTATGTTTTTAATGGCCTTGGTACTAAAGGCGTGATGCTGGCACCTTATTTCGCCGGAAATTTTGTACATTTCTACTTAAAAAATGAACCGCTTAACAACGAAGTAAACGTGAGCAGGTTTTACCATCTTTATGAGCGGGCAAAAAAATAAGATCAGGCTGATCGGGAGACGAGAATTTGTAAATGTGCCTTCGCTGGGAGTAACTGCACTTGAAGCAAAGATCGACACAGGCGCGTACACTTCCTCTATACATTGCGAAAGGATAGATCTGGTGCAGGAGAACGACCGGCCGGTGCTTTATTTTAATCTTGAAGAAAATGGCACGGTGTATCGGTTTGAAGACTTCGGACAAAAGAAGATCAAAAATTCTTTCGGTGAAATGGAAGAAAGGTTTGTGATCAGGGTAGTTGTGCACATTGGAAGAAAAAAAATTCTTTCCACCATTTCGCTTTCAAACCGCGACAACATGCGATACCCCATACTGATTGGCCGCAGACTGCTAAAGGCCAAATTCCTCATCGATGTCAGCAAAATTCATACAGGCGGACTGAACCTCAAACGCACCATCAACTAATTACAAAAAAAATTATAGTCAATGAAGATCGCAGTATTGTCACGCAATAGAAATTTATATTCGACCAGGCGCATCATGGAAGCCGGCGAAAAAAGAGGCCATGAAATGGTGCTGCTCGATCACATGAAATGTGTGCTCGTGATAGAGCAGGGAAGGCCGCATATTTATTTTAACGGGCGTGAGGTAACCGACGTTAACGCCGTGATACCGCGCATCGGAGCTTCGGCCACCTTTTACGGATCGGCTGTGGTACGGCAGTTTGAAATGATGAAGATTTTTACCGCCGTCGAATCGCAGGCACTGGTGCGTTCACGGGATAAGCTGCGTTGTCTTCAGATCCTTGCAAGAGCAGGAATCGGAATTCCAAAAACGGCGTTCGCGTCTTCTCCAAAAGACAAGGACATCGACAGCGTGATCAAAAACATTGGTGGTGCGCCCTGCGTGATCAAGCTTTTGGAAGGCACCCAGGGCATCGGGGTTATTCTCGCTGAAAATGCCAAAGCCGCCAAAAGTGTTGTAGAAGCATTTCTGAAACTGGAAGCCAACATGCTTGTGCAGGAATTTATTGCAGAGGCTGGCGGTGCAGATCTTCGTGTTTTTGTAGTTGATGGACAGGTTGTAGGCGCAATGAAACGTCAGGCCAAGGAGGGAGAGTTCCGGAGCAACCTGCACCGGGGCGGCTCAGCACAGGTCATCCAGCTCACATCGGAAGAACGGGCTACGGCTGTAAAAGCAGCAAAAAAACTCGGACTCGGCATCGCGGGCGTGGATCTGTTGCAGTCGAGTCGCGGACCTCTGGTAATGGAAGTCAACTCTTCGCCGGGACTGGAAGGCATAGAAGGCGCTACGGGGATCGACATTGCCGGACGCATCATTGAGTATGTAGAAAGAAACGAATTCAGTAAACCAGGAGAATAATATTTTGCAAAGTAAAAGCATAGTTATAAACGGACAAACCGTTGAGCCCGGCGAGAGCAAAACTGTGATCCTTAATTCATACGAATTGCACACCAAAACAAAGCTCGAGATCCCTGTTCATGTCATCCATTCAAAACAAAAGGGACCATCTTTGCTTTTGTGTGCGGGCATGCACGGAGAGGAAACGAATGGGATCGAGATCGTGAGAAAGGTGATGTCACGCGATGAAGTGAGGGATCTGCAGTGCGGCACTTTAGTAGCCATTCCGGTTATCAATGTGATCTCGTTTTTATATGGCAGCCGCGATCTGCCGGATGGCCGCGATCTCAACAGATGTTTTCCAGGATCAAAAAAAGGTTCTATCGGCAGCCGTATCGCTTTTGATATCATGAAACACATTTTGCCTGTGATTGATTTTGGAATTGATTTTCACACGGGTGGGGCCCGCATCAATAATTTTCCGCAACTGCGTTGTGTTTTTAATTTTCCTGATAACATCGCCATTGCCGAACGGTTTTCTCCCCCGCTCATCATCGACAGTAAATACAGGGATGGCACATTCCGGAAAGAAGCGTCCCGCAAAAACAAACCCATCCTGGTTTATGAAGGTGGCGAAAGCATGCGATTCGATTATCAGGCCATTAACGAAGGAATCAATGGTTGCCTCAGGTTGATGAATTCCTACGACATGATCAGTTTTGAAGTACCCGGCAACGGCTCAGTGAAAATAAAAAATGATACCTGGGTAAGAGCCAACAGCAGCGGTTTGTTTCACATGAACACCAGCAACGGCGCCCATGTGCACAAAGGAGATTTTCTGGGCGTTATTTTTAATCCGTTTGGAGAAACAGAAGAAAAGATCATCAGCCCGGTAAACGGCTACATTGTTGGCGTTAACAATCAGCCCGTTGTAAACCAGGGGGATGCCCTGATACACATAGGCAAGGACGAATAATTTCGTACTTTTGTAACATGAAATTGGATCTCGCCGAGTTTTTTATCGTGGCCTTCGTGGCGCTGGTTTTTATTACAGGGTGCGTGGTTGTATTTAAGTTTATGAAAGGAGGGAAATGATGGTGTACAGTCAGTTTGTTTTGTTTTTAAATCTTGGTGGCGGTGAAGTGGTGCTCATCGTTTTTATCATGTTGCTTCTTTTTGGCGGAAAAGGCATACCTACCATTGCAAAGAGCCTGGGCAAGGGAATCAGAGAGTTTAAAGATGCTACCAATGGCATTCAGAAAGATATCCGCGAGAGCACCAGCGGCATCACCGATCAGATCAACGAACACATCCAGGAAGTAAAAAAAGAAATTGATAAGGAATAAGCTCGTCGCGATGGCACGTTTCTTTTTGTCAGGTCAGTTTTTCATCCTCTTTTTTTTAGTCTTCAATTTTTCATTTTTGCAGGCCCAGCGCCCGGAGAAGATCCGTTTTAAAAAGCAGGAAAGTTTTGTTTTTTTTCAGTACGGTACCCCGGCCGATACGATCAGCCCCGGGAAAGGCGATCTGTTTTTTCTGCGTGTGCCGGATTCCCTGAAAACAGACCTGGTAATTTATTCAACGAATGGCAGTTTCCGGCACACAACTAACGATACCCTGATAACGTTCAGATATGTCAGCGGAATTAATTATGAAACTTTTTTTCTGAAGGAAGATACTGGAATCAATCACGGCAAACCTGAGTTCAGTTTTCATTCTAAGGTAAACGGGGCGTCTGCCGGGGATAAAAACGAAATAATTTTCAGAGTTTTTGTGCGTGGTCAGCAACAACCTTTGATGGTGAACAGGTTTTATTACGCAGGAAAATAAAAACTACAGGCGACGGATCAGTTCTTTTAATATCAGGCTGAGTTTGGGTTCCTGCAGTCTTGCGATGTGCTGCACCTCTTCGTGTGTCACACTCTGCACACGACCTTCGATACCAAGATCTGTAACAATGCTGATTCCAAACACTTCAATACCCGCGTGCCTTGCAACAATCACTTCCGGCACAGTGCTCATGCCAACCACGTCGGCACCCATGCGCCAGAGATACCGGTATTCGGCGGGCGTTTCAAAACAAGGTCCCGTAAGCCCGGCATACACGCCTTCGCGCAGCCTGATATTATGTTCTTTGGCGATCTGTCGCGCCATACCAATAAAAACAGGATTATAAGCAACGCCCATATCCACAAAGCGGGGTCCGAGCGTATCGTCATTTTTTCCAATCAAAGGATTGTCAGGAAAAAGATTGATGTGGTCGTTGATGGCCATTAACTCGCCCACCTGGAAATCAGGATTCATCCCGCCGCAGGCGTTACTCACGCACAGTACCTTTACGCCCATGGCCTTCATCACGCGCACGGGAAAAGTGATCTGTTTCATGGTATAACCTTCATAATAATGAAAGCGGCCCTGCATGGCCATTACTTTTTTTCCGCCCAGTTCGCCAAAGATGAGTTTGCCTGAATGCCCCTGCACTGTACTTTGAGGAAATCCTGGTATGTCTGTGTATGGTATGGTGTATTCAACCGTAATCTCTGAAACAAGTCCGCCGAGACCGGTTCCCAGGATAATGCCCACGGAGGGTGCAAAATTATTGGTTTGCGCGAGTATATTTTTCGTGGTGGATTCTATTTGTTCTGACATATTTAAGTATCGTGTTGTTAAACTCTTCTTCCTTGTCCCTGAAACTGACTTCGAGTGGCAGTATATAAATGTTCATACGGCTGGCTATCGGCCACAGGGCCGGGTGTTTCAGCCGCATGAGGTCTTTTTCGGTCGTCACAAGAATTTTATTGCTTCCCTGTAAACTGTGATAATAACGTTCAATGTCGGTAAGATCTTTTTCAGCGTACTGGTAATGGTCGGCAAAAGGCAGGTGTTTTACTTCAGCTGCGTATTCTTTAAGATAATTGACCATCGGTTCCGCATTGGCAATGCCCGCAAAAGAAATGACACGGAATCGGAAAAGATCGTTGAGCGTGTGCAGCGTGTTGTTTTTATTGCTGATCTCGTAGAGTTCTCCGTACTTCAGGTAACTGAAAAAAACCTGCTGGTGCGGTCCGGGTTTAATGTCTTTTATTACCGCGCGAAGATCTACCGCGCTGGTCCTTTCCGGTGTTTTGCTGACAACAATAATATCCGCGCGTTTAATGCCGCTTTTAAACTCTCTCAGTGTGCCGGCTGGAAGCATGTAATCGCGGTAAAACATGTTGTTGAAATCGCTCACCACTATGTTGAGACCACAACGGATGGCCCTGTGCTGAAAAACATCGTCGAGCAGAATCACCTTAGGTATAACACCCTCATTCTGCATGAGTGTCTGAACTCCACGTACGCGGTTGCCATCTACCGCTACTTCTACCGGATATTTTGTTTTGTACATCAGCGGTTCATCGCCAATGTCGTCTGAGGTGCTTTCTACCGTAGCTTTTACAAATCCCGACGTTTTTCTTTTGTATCCGCGGCTCAGTGTGGCCACTTCCAGGTTTTCTT
>CAZFCR010000082.1:0-11057 GCA_964517305.1 uncultured Akkermansia sp. | reverse complement strand
CACAACTCGAAGAAGCTACGCGCAAGTTCAACATGAAACGCATGGAACTGAACAAACAGAAACGTGCCTTTGATGAAGAGCTCATTGACTTTAACAACGGGATCAATTTTTACAGCAACAACTTCCGCGAAACGCCCGTGTATACCAAATACGCGGACATCATTGAACGCGCGGAACCAAAACGTACCAATTACAACATCATGGACCTGTGCACGCAGTTGCTTAAAAACGACTCGCACTTTAACGAAGAATATGGCGCGTTTCAGCGTTACGTCAACGAATTTGCAGGCAAGTTCAGGATCGATAATCACTTTAACTTTATTATCCGCAACGACGCCACTCAGGGTGAATACGAAAGGTTTGCACAGAATCTCCGGTCGTTCATCAACGAAAATAAAATTGAACTGTCGATTGCTGAAACCGCGACGCAGATCGGTCTCGTTACCGACAGCATTGCCAATAAAGTAAAAGAGCTGAGCGGACAAAAAGACAAGATCCAGCACATCATCAGTCTCATTGCGGAAGACTTCAAAAAAGCGGAATTCGAAGAAAGCAAACTCATCGAATTTATCAAGATCCGTCTCGAAGAATCAGACAATAAAGTTTACCGACTACTGAAACGCATCCAGGAATTCAGGGAAGAGAACGGCCTCGTGTACAACGAAGGGTTATTTAATACTGATTTTGCAACCGGTCAGAAACGCGAGATCAGCGGTCGCGCCGTAAAACTACTTGAACAACTCCGTACCGCTATCAAAGAACAGGAACAGGAAGAGATCCGTCTACAGGATCTGTTCGAACTTAAATTCAACATCAAGGAAGGTATGAACGAAACCGGCTGGACACATAAGATCGACAGCATCGGTAGTACCGGGACGGATATTCTCGTGAAAGCCATTATTTATATTACTCTGCTTCACGTGTTCATCAAAGAATCTTCGCACCGCAGCAGCAAAGACTTTAAAGTACATTGTATCATTGATGAGGTGGGTCAGATCTCGGCGCATTATTTACGCGAGCTGTTGCGTTTTGCAAAAAACAGAAACATCATGATGATCAATGGTCTCCCTAATAAATCCGGGTTGGAAAGTCATTACAAATACACTTACCAGTTCCGCCGCGAAGAAAACAACAATGTGCGGATCTTCCCGAGTATTGTTACTGAAGTGGAAGCCTGATGAACTAAGTACTTAAATGTTAAAAGCCCTGCGGGGCTTTTTTTATTGATATCTTTAAACACATGAAAATCCCAATGATCGCCGGCCTTTTTTTATCAGGCCTCATTTTTTGTATTGCTGGTTGTAAAAAAAAGGAGCCTGGAACCGCTGCCCCTGTTAACATCGTCAATGATCCAGGAGAGCAAAACGTTAAAGAAATTTTCTTTGCCACGCATTTGGTTACCGACCTCGACATGCTGCTCGCTTTCCCTGGCGACAACGATCACAAACAAACTTTTTATACAGGTTTCCCTGCCAGCACAAACACCGTTACTTATGTGCGTAAAGAGTACGATGCCTATTTTTTCGCAAGTTTCAACAATGTGCTTTGCCTTGACGGGAAAACAAGAAATGGCACGCTCTACGTTTCTTTTGGTGAGCCGTTTCGTGTCTTTGCCCCTTATTTCCACCAATACAATTATAAGGCGCACGTGAAATTCATTAATTTCAGCGTTGACGGCTGGAAGGTGGAATTGATAGACACGACACAGACATTTTATATAGCTAGTGAAATGCCTTCTAACGCGTTTAATCCCTCCAACGATAATATGAGGTGGAAAATAAAAGGCAAACTGAAATTCACGCACCCTGAAAAAGGCCAGATCACCTGGGATGGGGAGCTGAACAAACTTCTCCTGAATGCGACGGATACTGCGGTTTTCAATCTGACACACCCGCGGCCAATGAAATGGAGAAAGTCGAAAGTGAGTTACCATGGTTATGCAAAGGGCACGACCACGGATTCGAAGGCCTATTTCATCGAAACCTTATCCGGCGAACCGCTACTGCGCGATTTTACATGTCCTTACCTGCCGCCTTCCACCGGCAGCTTGCAGGCAACCACCTATCCTTTTATTTCCGGCGGAGCCTCTTTTTCCAATGACAACATCACACTCCGGCAGATCGATTTCGGAGCAGCCAGTTCCTGCGATGACAAGGCCACGGTTATTTACCATCGCCGCAAGTACCAGATAAGCCTTGATTAGTAAGACCGATTGAAGCCAATTAATAAACGGATCGCGTCCGTTTAAGGTGCGTGTTTAAACTATATCGCGGATGGCTCTGTCCAGTTCTATCGAACTTTTTTGTATGGAGCGGAGAATATTTTCACGTTCAGCTTCATCGGACCGGTCATATTCCAGTAAAGAAATAAGCCCCATGATCCTTGCCAATGGTGCCCTTACAACGTGCGACTGGTGCCAGGCAATGTCGCGCAGCTTTCTGCTCTGTTGCTGTATCTTGCGTTCTTTCTCGTTTAAATCAGTAGTATCCTGGATCACAAAAATAAATTGTTTTTTACCCCGGCTCACCACAACACTTGAACTTAAAATTGCAGAAAGTCTGGATTGATATTTGGATACAGCAATAAAACGTTCGTTCGACAAAAAAAGATTATCGGTTTCGATTTCCAAACTGTCAATCTTTATTTTATTACGGTCCATTACTTCGAAATTCTCGATGAGGTCAGCCATTACGATGCCTTTGAATTCTGAATCTGTGTATCCGAAAATCTTTTTTGCAAAAAGATTCACATAATCGATTTCGAATTTATCGTTGGTAATAATGATCGCTACAGGAGCAAGGGTGGTAATCTTCTGAAAACGTTCCTCACTTTCCTTTAATAAAATTTCCAGGTTTTTGCTGGTCGTAATGTCCTTTGCAAAAATGGAAACACCGATGAGTTGGTTCTCCTTGTCATATACCGGATTAAACTTTGTCTGATACCAAAGTCTTTGCCCCGAAATATTTGTGTACGAAATTTCAACGGATGCCGCTTCTCCTTTCAAAGTCTTTGGATAATAAGTGTAGAACAGATTATTTTCATCAGGGACAAAATTCCTGAAATCTTTACCGATGATGCCGTCTGAATTTGTATTCTGTTGTATTGTATTCAGGGCCACCCGGTTTACTGCCATTACTTTGTAATTCAGGTCCAGCAAAGTAATTGACTCATTGGTATTGTCTAAGATGGCACCGAGATTATCTGATAATTCCTGCACCTTCAGCTGTGCTTCTTTTCTATCAGTTATATTTTTGGCACTCAAGGTCATTCCAATCAGTTCGCCTTCATTATAAACCGGCTGCATATTGTACTCAAACCAGATAGAAGTACTTTCGACCCTCGTTAAATTCTCAACTAAAAACGGCACACCTGATAAGGCTGAGTGAAACGCCTCAAGATATAAAGCGCGGTTAGATTCAATAACAAAATCAGGAAAATACAAATCACCTTCCTTTATTTCCCGGTTATGATACCGGTAGAGCACGTCCTTTATGGTTTTGTTGAAAGCTAAGACCTCATGGTTCTTACCAATTAACACGATGCTCTCGGGGCTGTTGTCTAATATTGCCTTAAAGTGGGTACGATTCATTGTGGCCCCGGATTTATAAATTAATGTGAATGCCTCACGGCCAGAGCGGTACCAAATCATTCCATTGAATGAACAGGGGCGCAAAAGTAGTCAAATTTTCTCCAGCATGCATGTAAATCCCGGAGCCTGCGCTGATTAAACAGTTAAAAAAAACAAAACTCCCACTCAGTTCTAAAAGTCCAACTCAAGCCTAATCAACACATAATTTTACACCAGATCCAATAAGATAGCAGCTACTTTCTCTTTAGACAGCGGTTTCTCAATAAATTTGGCAACATATGGATTTTCAGTTGCCCTCTCTATCTCGCGCTCATCCAGGCTTGACGATAACATAAAGATGGTGGTTTTATTTCTCAGCGATTCAGACAAGGACTCAAAATCAGAAAGAAAATCAAATCCGCTTTTAAAAGGCATGTTGATGTCAAGAAAAATAATCCGGTGAAGCGCTTCATCATGCGCGTTAAGATTCTCAAGATAACTGAGGCAGAGATCCGCGCTTAAAAAACTTTTTACAGGATCGCTGATGCCGGCAATATCCAGGACTTTTTCATTCACAAAAAGATCAAGCCTGTTATCATCCACAAAGATGTATTCACGTTTCATAGGACAGGGAAATAGGTTGCTAAAAAATCAGAACATTAGAGCGCAAGAACAATTACTTTCCAGGCGGCAGCAGGTGACACCAGAATACCTGAAATTTATTCCGGTGAAATACGATGTTTTTAAAACGTGCGGTAACGAAACGTTCATCTACTGCATAAAACACAGCGTCGTAATAAATTCCATTCACACAAATGAGTACCTCCTGGTGGTTTTCAGGCAAAGTGTCCGAAGCATTTTTCCATTCGAGTTCCATTCAAAATGCATTAAGTTCCGGTCCGAAATATACGGGTTTACCCCGATGAATCGAAATTTAACACACAATATAAAATGACTTTATTTCACCGCATTCAGGATCTCATCGATGATTTTTTCGAAATCTTTAAAACGTGCGGGTTTGGGATAATAACCCTTGCAGCCGAGGAGACGGGATTGCAGTTTAAATTCAGGATTATTGGTGGTGGTTAAAATAAATGAAGGAATTTCTTTAAGCATCCGCTCTTTCTGAATTTTCCCCAAAGTTTCAAGTCCATCCATTTTTGGCATGTTGATGTCGAGAATGATCACGTCGGGCAATTCCTTCTCGCTGTCAATGGCCTTCAGATATTCCAGTGCGTCGCTGCCATTATTAAAGGTAACAAGGTCATAGCGGTTCAAAGCAGACTTTTCCAGTACATCCGCAAAAATATAAATGTCATCCGGATCATCTTCTATATAAAGGATTTTGAATTCAGTTTCCATGCTTTACTTTAAGACGCCCGAATACCTCTTTGCCCCCGGTGCCATCTTGTTAATTTATTAAAACTTTTATATTTCCCATTCAGCTTGGGCCAGATTAATTTACGAATTTGAAGACCTTATCTCAGCAAAAGCTTAATTTAGACATCAAATCTCACGCCATAGCATGAAAACAAAATCCATCATCCTCGCTGCTTTATCTCTTACCTCCCTTATGAGCCTATCACAAAATGAAGATCCCTACCTCTGGCTGGAAGAGGTGAATGGCAAAAAAGCCCTTGAGTTTGTTGAAACACAGAACAAAATTTGTTTCGACCGGCTGACAATAAGAAAAGAATACCAGTCTGTTTACGACAAAAGTCTGGAGATTCTAAATTCAAACGAAAGAATTGTTTATCCATCCACGCATGCAGAGTTTGTTTACAATTTCTGGCAGGACAAAGATCATCCGCGCGGGATCTGGAGAAGAAGTCCTAAGACAGCCTACCAGAGCGGGAAACCGGCGTGGGACGTTTTGCTTGACATAGACGCGCTTTCAAAAAAAGATTCGGTGCTCTGGGTTTACAAAGGCGCGGGCGGACTGTATCCAAAATACGAACGTTTTCTGGTTCACCTCTCAAAAGGGGGTGGTGACGCGGTGATCACGAGGGAGTTTGATGTGAATAAAAAAGAATTTATTGAAGATGGTTTTTACATTCCTGAAGCCAAAGGCGGCGCTTCTTACCTGGATGAAAACACCTTGGTTGTATCAAGCGACTTTGGAGAAAACACCATGACCACTTCAGGTTATCCGCGCCAGGTAAAGATGTGGAAAAGAGGTACCCCGCTGAAAGACGCAAAATTATTGTTTGAGGGTGAGAAAAACGATGTGAGTTGCTCCGGTTACGTTGTGCGCGATGGCGAAAAAGTCTTTCTCATGATCAACAGAGGCATTACCTTTTATTCGGGCCATCAGTTTGTGTGGAACGGGAAACAGGCCGTGAAACTTGATATACCCGAAGACAGCGATGTATCAGGATTGCTGAACAACCAGCTCATCATTACTTTAAAATCGGACTGGACGCTGAACAAGGATATTTATAAACAAGGTTCGCTTGTGAGTCTGGATTTTACCGCGCTGCAAAGAGGAGAGAAAAAAATTCAGCTGCTCTTTCAGCCCGATGAATTTTCGAGTGTGTCTGGTGTATCGTCAACCAAAAATAAAATATTGGTGAACGTGCTGAGCAATGTAAAAAGCGAGCTTTACACTTACGCTTTTGAAAGTGGAAAATGGGTGGCCGAAAAAATAAAAGCGCCCGATTTTGGCACCATTTACCTGAACGACACCGATGAATTCAGCGACGAATTTTTCTTCACTTACTCCAATTTCCTCACACCGCCCACGCTTTATGCGGCCAATGCGTCCGACAAAACTATTAAACCTTATAAATCGCTTCCCGCTTTTTTTGATGCCAGCAAATACAAAGTAGAACAGTTCAAAGCCAGATCAAAAGACGGCGCCATGATCCCTTATTTTGTGGTTTCATCAAAAAAAATAAAATACGACGGCACCAATCCAACCTTACTTTATGCTTACGGAGGCTTTGAAGTGCCCATGCTTCCTTTTTACAATGGCGTAACAGGCAATGCCTGGCTTGAGAATGGTGGTGTGTACGTACTCGCCAATATCCGTGGTGGCGGCGAGTTTGGTCCTAAATGGCACCAGGCCGGGCTAAAGGAAAAACGCCAGACAGTTTACAACGATTTTCACGCGATAGCGGAAGAGCTGATCTCTAAAAAAATAACCTCTGCGAAACACCTTGGCATCATGGGCGGCAGCAACGGCGGACTTTTAGTAGGTGTTGCCTTTACGCAAAGACCCGATCTTTACAACGCGGTGGTGTGCCAGGTGCCGCTGCTCGACATGAAACGGTTTAATAAACTGCTTGCCGGTGCCAGCTGGATGGGAGAATACGGTGATCCTGACAAAACAGAAGAATGGGAATTCATTAAAACCTATTCGCCTTACCAGAACCTGAAAAAAGAGGCCAAATACCCTGAAGTATTTTTCACAACCTCTACCCGCGACGACCGTGTGCACCCCGGTCACGCCCGGAAAATGGTGGCGCGTATGGCGGAGATGGGACATCCTGTTCTGTATTACGAAAACCTGGAGGGAGGACATGCAGGCTCATCAACCAACGAACAAAGAGCCCGCACCTCGGCGCTCCAGTATTCTTACCTGCTGATGAAGCTGAAGGGATGATGAGGGATTAAACAACCTCACTGTTTCCCAAGCACCTCAAACCTGCAGCTGACTGTTGCGCCGGTCTGATCAATGACCTCCAGCAGATGCTGACCATTGCCCGGAATCAGAGATAATTGATGATACCGTTCGGTGCTTCCTGCAAAATTACCATCGAGGTACCAGTATAAAACAGCCGCAGCGTTTTTATGCGTGGCTTTTAAAATACACCTGCCCTGTTGTCCGCTTTCGTCAACGGGAATGTACACCTGGAATCCTTCGCGCGGATAAACGATCTCCATCTGCTGAGTTGAAGAGATGTTGCAGGATGCCAGAAAAGGCGGCGGAGGCAGATGATCGAGCTGGTGCTGCCTGTAAAAATATTCCTGCACAGGTGAGAGCACGAACCAGGCTTTGTGCTGCATTTTATCTACGGGGTAACAATCGCTGTTTACACGAAATTGTCCGCTTTCGTCGAGGTGTAGTAATTGGTGGAAAGGACAAGGCTCCGTTCTGGAAGCACCGTAAGGATAATTTTTTAAGGCCGAATCAGGACAAATTTCTGAAGCCTTGTAACCACTTTGACGACATACTCGAATTTCTTCCAAATCATTTTCAGGACGCGAAAACCATTGCCGTTCACCAAGCAGGTTAAATATTGAAAACATGAGCGGTGCAGCGGCGGCAGTTCCTGTCAAATCGGGTCTGCCCTCTCCGTCGGCGTTGCCCACCCAAACAGCCACGGTATATTTTGCATCAAGTCCTACGGCCCATGCATCACGGAAACCAAAGCTGGTTCCCGTTTTCCACGCAATCTGGTTCTTCGAAAGAAATTGTTTCCAGCCGATGTAGTCCTGGGGACGCAACAACTCTGTCATGGCTTTGAATGTGTAATACATGCTGGAAGCTTTTAATAAGCCGGCATTCGAAAACAAACGCTTTTTCTCTGTTGATTTATTTTCCAGATATGTAAGAGGCCTGAAAACGCCCGCGAGGTATTTTTTACGTGCATCGGAATAGGCGTTCAGCGACCGGCCCATGGAAGCATAAGCTGAAGCAATCTCCCAGAGACTGGCCTCACCTCCACCGAGGATCAGCGACAAACCATAATGCGTGGTGGGCTTATTAAAGCTCGTAAAACCCAGTTCTGCCAAACGCCTGTGAAATTTGGCTGTTCCATAAGTCTGCAACATTTTTACCGCCGGCACATTCAGCGAGCGTGCGATGGCCTGGTTGGCGGGTACCAGTCCATCGTAAGTAAGATTGTAATTTTTTGGCCCGTATGCCCCGATGCGCATGGGAACGTCTTCCACCAGCGCAGCGGGGAGCAATTTATTTTCATTGAGCATAAAGGCGTATAAAAAAGGTTTGAGGATACTGCCGGTGCTGCGCGGCGCGCGGATCACGTCCACATAATTCTCATGCAGATTTCCGGGAGAAGAACTGTTGCCGACGTAAGCCAGTACCCTTCCCGTTTGGGTTTCAGCAAGAAGCGCGCAGGCATTGTAGATCTGATTGCCTGAAAGATGCTGTACATGCCGGTTGAGCAGGTCTGTTATCCGCGATTGGTATTCCTTGTAGATGGTAGAATAAAAAGTTTGCGATACTTTGTTCTCTGAAATGCAACGATCGAGCAGATGCGGTGCCAGTTGTGGGATTGGATGTGGTTTTCCGGGCAGAGGTTCCTGTATAGAAAGTTGGTAGGTTTGCTGGTCGATCTTTTTTTTATCGCATAATTTTTTAAGAAGCCGGTTCCTTTTTTCGAGCAGGCGTTGTTGATTTTTTCCAGGATAGATCAGAGAAGGCGCGTTGGGTAAAACAGCAAGTGTAGCGGCCTCAGCCCATGAAAGATGTTGGGGTGACCGTCCGAAATAACGCCATGACGCAGCTTCGAGACCAACAACATTGCTGCCGAAAGGCGCAGCCGCGCAATATAAATTAAGAATGGAAGATTTTTTATAAGACAGTTCAATGCGGATGGCCAATAATAACTCGACAAATTTCTGATAATAATTCCTCGACTGGTTGTTGCGAAGCATTCTCGCGAGTTGCATGGTGATGGTACTGCCGCCGCTCCTGATACGGTTTTCCTGAATATTCTGCCTGGCTGAGCGGAAAAGAGAGACCGGGTTAAATCCACGATGCCAGTAAAAATATTCGTCTTCAAAATGAAGCAGACACTCTTTGAACCGCTCCGGAATGCTGTCGCTCGCGGGGAACCGCCACTGACCATCGGAAGCGATCTTTGCAGCGAGCAACTCACCGCGCGATGCATAAAGCACGGTGCTTTTTGGTTCATCCAGCAATACCGAGGGCAGCCAGGCCCAATAAAGAAGGGCGACCAAAAAAATGAAAGCCCATACAACCCGACACTTCCACCAACTCTTATTCCTTCGCGTCTGCACAGATTATTTCGCTGCCTTTGTGTTTCCTTTTTTTACCGTGATCCACATGCCTTTGCTACGAGCAAACACCGTATTGTCGTACATGGCTTCCACATTCAGACCGGGCAAATAATAGCGGCCTTCATAACTCGCGTTCACCAGCAGGTTAATGGTTTTGGTTTCGTTGGTAAACAGATCAAAATAAGTAAACACCTTATCATCCCTGAGGTCCTGATATGTAAATGCCGAACTTTTTAAAGCCGCTTCATTGTCATCCATCCGGGCATTGTGAATTTCCCAGCCGGAAGGAATGTACTGGCTCAGGGCGATGTTTTTGATCGGTCCCTGTAAACCCAGGTTTCTGATCGTCACCGAGATCATCACATTGGTGCCCTGTTCAAGAGCAGAAGGATCGATGATATTTCCGCTCAAATCTTTATAAACGACTGAAGCCTCAATGTTGCCGTTACCTGCTGTTTCAGAACCAACAGGGGGTTTACCGCGGTTCACAAAACGAACGAAGATCGGTCCTTTGCCATTGTTGACCACCATAAAATTACCACTGCCCGATCCTTTAAAATCAACGGGAACCTGCGTAAGCGCTTTACCTTCCTTCAGGTTCATTGTTTTACCGTTCACCTTGCACTCGGCCTGCAAAGCAGATGAAATACCAAACCGACGCACGAAGTCAGAAACAGCAACCAATCCAAAAGCCGTTGTTTGTGTACTGAACCAGTTTTTTGAAGATAAAAATTCTGAGACTTTTTTTAGCTGCACATAAGCCTCTTGTTTTTTGTTCATGAGGGTGAGCACCTGGAGCACGATGGCCATGTCGCGCTCTGTTGATCCGTAGGTTTCGTAATTCACCCTGTATCGTTCCAGCTGAACAGCAGTGTTATTGATCAGCTTTGTTGCTTCGTCGGTCTGACCTGCCTGCGCGTAAGCTCCTGCCAGCAACCAGCGGGCCTGAGCTGACAAAGGGGTGTATTCCCTTAACCTGTTCATTGCGCCGATTACAGGACTGCCTGCCAGCGATAAAACGTAAAGCCGGTACGCCTGAAGTTCGGCACTGCTGCTGTTTTTATTTCTGTCGGGCACAAAGTTCTGTGCAGTATTTTTCTGATAATTGAGCCAGTCCCTTTTGATATTCCCGGGAATGCTGTATCCTTTTTTCTCTGCCGAAAGGAAAAAATGTCCGGCATAGGAAGTGCCCCAGTCGCTAGGCTCCGTGTTGCCGGGCCAGTAGGCAAAAGCGCCTGAACTCAGCTGGAAGCGGCGCAAGGCATTGATCCCTGCTTTTACATTGTTCTCCACGTCTGATTTCATTTCGTTATTCAGTTCCATGAGATCAGGTAAATACAGTTGTGCAAACGCACCCGAGCTCGTTTGTTCGATACAGCCATGTGGATAAGAAACAAGGTAACGCAAACGCTCCTCCATGTTTAAAGGCGGAATGGTGGACAGTTCAATCATACCATTGTTGGTGCCGGCCACGCCAACCGGTGTAAAATTTTCATTCAGA
>CAZFCR010000081.1:0-11084 GCA_964517305.1 uncultured Akkermansia sp. | reverse complement strand
TTGTGTTTCCGTGTTTATAAAAATGTTTCAAACATATAATGTCGTCTAAAAATCGTGTTTTGCATTCATTGTGGCTCGGAGCGATTAGCTTCGCTGATCTCTCCTTTCCAAATTCAAAATGCAAAAGCCTGCGATATCGCGTCAGTTTTTATTCCATTCCTCTGCTTTCGGAGAGATTACTGCTGCGCAGTGATCTCTGTGGAGCCCGGAGTCACAGTGCAAAATGCCGTTGCTAAGGCAACGGTTTTTGTTTGGTTACGCTGCGCTTTTGAAAGCTATCGCTTTCAACGCTTGCGCACCCAAACAAAAAAGGCCCGCTATCGCGGGCCTCATTTTGCACTTATCAGTGGATCCGGAGAGATTCGAACTCTCGTCCAAATAAGGAATAAATAAGCTTTCTACATGTTTATCATCAACTTGGTTTTCGATCGGAGCCAGGCGTTGATTCAAACCAAACTCCAACTTAGTCGCTTGTATTGTTCTACTTAGCAACGTGGGTAAAACAAACTGCACATTTGTGATGCCTTACCCGAGGCGCGGAGCAGTTTAGCTCCCCGGAAGACAAAGGTTACTTAATCTTGGATTAAGCAGCCATAGCGTAAGAATTCTCTTCGCCAAATAAAAGTTTTGAAAGTTCTGATTAAAGAGCTCTTCTTACAACGCTCTACATGCTTACCTATCTATGCGCCTACTGTCAAAACCGGTCGGACCCAGATTTGTTCAGCCGGGAATTCTCCCTGGCGAAAAACAGATGTTTCTCAAAGAACAGACTATAAAGTTACGGAATTTTAAGCAATTCTTTAGCCTTCTGAAGCTCCAGATCACGTTTATTAACAATGTCGCGGAAACTGTACTCTACCTTGATATCAGGCAAAACTCCCTGCCCTGTTATCTGCGGACTCACGTCGTGCACAATCCTGAAAGCCGGCATGCGCACACGAATACTCGTATTGGGCAATTTATAATAAGGCGTAATGCCGGCATTACATCCTTCAAGGGTTCCACCGGTTTCTTCTCCGATAAATGTAGCGCGACCGGTGTTCTTTAAATATGCCGCCACCAGACTAGAGGCTGAAAATGATCCACCGTTGATCAATACCACGATTCTGCCGTTAAAATGATTGCGTTTGCGGGGTTTGATCGTGTAAACAAAATTATCGGTATCGTTGATGGTGCGCTGCTCGCCGATGAGCCGGTAAGCCACGCGCGTCATTCTGAACCAGATGTTGCCCCTGGTGTATTTTTTATAAGGATAATTGCGGATGGACGTCCTTAATGTCTGAGTCCTCGCTGTATCAATGATGTAACTCAGTAAACGGTAGCTGTTGGCCAGACTGCCACCGCCGTTGTTCCGCAGGTCCAGCACCAGGTTCTCACTGTTATTTTTTTTCAGCTTTCTGAAAATTTTCCGGTAAGCTTTGATGTCGCGCACGTTGCTGAAACGGTGAATGCGCAGCAACATCGTTTTTTTCTCTTCATCCAGGTACCTGAACTGCATGGCCGCTCTTTTATACCGTGTAAATAAACTATCGTCTTTAGGCCCCAGCGGAAGCGAAGGCAGCGTCTTGGGTTTGAAGGCCGCGTATTTCACATTTTTTATCGTTTTGCCGTCGCTGTATTCCACGTTAAACGTGTCGGGCCTTCCAAAAAGACCCACATAATAACTGTTGAAACCCAGTTGCAGATAATGGTTTTTGGCCGTGACATTGTACCCATCACTGCTGATAAAACGACGCGCATATCGCATCATGGAATCGGTACTGATACCATTGATGCTGGTGATCTCGGTGCCTTTGCGCAAAGTACTGTCCTGTTTTTTATTCAGGTTGGCCAGCATATAAACTTTATCCTGTACGGGAATAAAAATATAAGGCGAAAAATTAAGGTTCGCCTTTTTGATCTCGCGGTAAAAAGCCTGGGAATATAAAACCTCTGTATGTCCGCAGTGCAGCTCATCGGCCAGCAGCTTGAGTTTGAGCCTGAAATCTTTTTCGGTCAGACTATCACGCAACTGATCTATGAAGGTATTGAATAAACGCACATAGTGCTCTCTGGTTTTATAAATGCCCACCGACGGATGCATGGCCAGAACAACGTCTCGAAAAACAAGCGCGTCTTCTTTTAACCGTGCAGGCGTATATTTTTTAGTCAGCAGCGACTGTTTCTTCTGCGCATGATAATTGCCTGGCTGAATGGCAAAGGCAAATACAAGGATCAAAATCAGTTTCGGCAGTGGCATAAATCTTATATTTGTAAAAATACGAATCCAGATGCAAAAAATTAAGATCGGCGTACTCAGAGAAGAGAAAAATCCACCGGATAAACGGGTTCCGCTCACACCATTGATCTGCTCGGAGATCTCCAAAAATTTCCCGCATGTCGAAATCGTTGTGCAGCCAAGTCCCATCCGCTGTTATACCGACGAAGAGTACACTTTTTTTGGCATCGCGCTCCAGGAAGACCTTAGCGACTGCGATGTGCTGATGGGTGTAAAAGAAGTGCCTATTGATAAACTGATCGAAGGCAAACAGTATTTTTTCTTTTCGCACACCATCAAAAAACAGAAACACAATCAGAAACTGATGCGTGCCCTCATTGAAAAAAAGATCCAGATGGTGGATTATGAAACCCTCACAGATAAACTGAACAACCGCATCATTGGCTTTGGACGCTACGCCGGGGTGGTAGGTGCATACAATGGCATCCTGGGCTACGGACTTAAATACGATCTTTTCCGTTTAAAGCCGGCTCACCAATGCCGCGACAAAGCCGAACTCGAAGAAGAACTGAAACGAGCCAAACTTCCAAACATCAAAATAGCACTTACCGGTGGCGGCCGCGTAGCCAATGGGGCCATAGAAACACTGAGCGCGCTGCGCATCCGGAAAATTACGCCTGAAGAATTTCTCATGGCCAAATTCAGAGAGCCTGTATATTGCCAGTTAAACCCGCGGGATTACGTGGAAAGGCCCGATGACCATAATTTTGACCTGAACGATTTTTTTACGCATCCCGAACATTTTGTGTCGAGGTTCCGTCCGTTCACAAAAGTAACAGATCTTTATATTTCAACACACTACTGGGATCCGCGTGCTCCAAAAATGTTTGAAAAGTCCGACATCAGTTCACCGGATTTTCATATTTCGGTAATTGCCGATGTGACCTGCGACATTGATGGTTCGGTACCAACCACCATCAGGGCCAGTTCCATCGCACATCCTTTTTACGGTTACAATATTAAAACAGGCGAAGAAGATCTTCCTTTTAATAAAGATACCGTGTGCATCATGGCAGTAGATAATTTGCCGTGCGAACTGCCGCGCGATGCCAGTGATGATTTTGGAAAAGATCTTTCGGAACGGGTGTTACCTCATCTGTTTGGTGACGACAAGGATAAGGTGATCCGCAGGGCCACCATCTGCAAAGATGGAAAGCTGAGCAAAAATTACGAGTACCTGAGCGATTACGCTTATTAGTAGGCCATTAACGAATTTTTAGAAAAAAAGGGGAAATTATGCCCCAGGTGTTGAAGCCCGCCGCGGCAATCTGTTTGCATATGCACACGCATATATAAACAGATCATGAAAAAGATATTACCACTTTTATTACTTGTCATTGTCGTTGTTTCCTGTTCGCAGGAAAAAAAGCTATTGCGCAAAGCCTCCACGGCGGTTGACCAGAGCAATTACGAAAAAGCCATTTCTTATTACGATGAGTGCATCGAAAAAAATGAAAACTCCTTTTTCGGTAACGCCGGCAAAGGCATTGTGCTGTCGGAATACATGTCGCGTCACGAACAGGCCATTCCTTACCTAGAGAAAGCCCTGGCGAGCAGTCCTCCGGACAAAACCAAACCCATTCTTAACGGAAACCTTGGTCGCAGTTATCATTTTATAGGAAATTACAAACGTGCTTTATCGTACTACGGTCAGCTCGATAACGATCCTGATTACAGCGACTACGATGAATTTCTCACCAAACGCATTGCTGATTGTAAATTCGCCCTCGAACATCCTGAAGTAGCTCCTCCTGAAAATCAGTCGCTGGTTAACGCGGGCAACACTTTAAACACCGATAAACCTGAATACACCCCTGTACTGGTAAATAATCAGATGTATTTTACTTCTAAACGTCAGGATGACGAAAAAGAAAAGAAAAACGGCATTGATGGAAAATATTTTGAAAGTGTGTATGTGTCTTCCTACAACAATGGCACTTTTTCGGAACCTAAAAAACTAGAACTGACTGGCGGTCCAACCAGCAAAAAAGCAGGAGAAGCTGTGGCTTCGGCCAGTCCAGACGGGAAAGAACTTTTTATCTATAAAGCCGGACGCCTGTACAAAACCGGCACCGCTGATGCAGAACACAAACTGGAACTGCTCGACGAGAAAATCAATTTTGCAAAACTTCAGAATCATGCAGCGCTGACACCGGATGGCAAAACCATGTATTTTACAAGTGAGTCTGATAAAGGCCGTGGCGGATCAGATATTTATTATGCAACCAAAAACGACGATGGCACCTGGTCTGATCCGGTTGCGCTCGATCACCCCGTAAATACGCCTTACGACGAAGAAGCGCCGTTTGTAAACGAAAGTGGTGTATTGTTCTTTTCGTCTAACGGACATCCCGGATACGGTGGTTTCGATGTTTACAAAACCCAGATGGTGAATGGCGCATGGACTGCTCCGCAAAACCTTGGACAACCGATCAACTCAGCAGGCGATGACATTTTTTTCAGTCTGATGAAAAACTCTTCAAAAGGTTATATGGCTTCGGCGAGACCCGGCGGATACGGAGATCTTGATATTTACAAAGTTCATTATGTGATCACCGACGCGCCTCAGTGCCAGCCTGCCGACAGCATTCTTGCCATTAACGCCACACCTTCCCTTGATGACCCGATGACTTACCAGGTATCGCTCGATATGCCTGAATCTTATAAAAACAATGTAAAAACCTACCGCTGGGAATTAAATGGCAAAACCTTATCACAAACATCACCGTCTTTTACTCACAAGTTCGATAAAGCAGACAACTACCACCTGAGCGCCAAACTGGTGGCCTGGTGTGATACCTGTCCGCGCCTGATCGGCATGTGCGCTGATAAAAACATCAGCATCACCAATAACCTGCTGACCTCTGCTGACCCAAATAATAATGCTAAAGGCAGCAATAAAAACCAGTCACTTGCCGGCTCCGGTAAAAAGAACAGCAAAGACAAATCGGGCTCTAAAAATAACGCTTCAGGTCTTGCAAACAACAGTGAGGGAAATGACGGCAAAGCCCCTGAAGATGCCAACAGATCAAAAACAACCGAAAAAGAGACTGATATTACACTGGCAACCATCAACAAAAACAATAAAAATAAAAACGCGGCTACCACAAAAGACAACACTGGTGATGCTGAAACAGGAACCCCGGAGAACAACGAAACTGCCGGTACTTCAGGAAAATCAAAAACAGCAGGGAACAGCGGAAACGCAGTGTATCTCAGCGAAAACGAGCTCCAGCTCATTAACTGGAAAAACAACGCAGCCCTGTTTGACCACAACGCCTATGAATTGCGCGAGGATGCCAAATCTGTATTGGATCACAACATCAATGTTTTAAAAGAAAACAAAGATTTAAAACTCGAGATAAATGGTTACGCAGATTCAAAAGGCAGCAGTGCTTATAACAAAAATCTTTCATCAAAACGCGCCAATTCGGTTAAACAATACCTCTTATCAAACGGTGTGAAAAGCGCCAGCATCAAAGCCGTGAAGGCGCACGGCGAAGATCATTTATTCAATAACTGCAGCGACGGCGTTGAATGCAGCGAAGAACAGCACCAGGAAAACCGGAGCGTTCATATTAAAGTAATGGGCAATCCTTTAAACACCAAAACAACCATCAGCAGCAATTAAAATTTTTTAAATTTTTAAAAGAAAGGGCCATCTATATCAGACGGCCCTTTTTTTATTCTGAACAATAAAAACAATTAAATCATTTCCACAGCCTCCTGTTCCGGAATTCTGAGTGATCTGATCTCATTTTTTTTCTTGCGCTTTCTTCCAAGCCAGATCATAAACCCGGTAACCGGCAGTGAAGCAATAATCAGACTCGCGGAGAACACAAGCAGTTTTCCGGCAAATCCGGCGATGGCTCCCACATGTACATCGTAATTCATGCGCATGATTTTCTGGGGCACAGTGGCACTCTTAAACCTTCCCCACATGTGATCGACAGAAAGTTCTTTAAGCGAATATTGGTCAAAATACCGGTAATCGGTTTTCCAGTAAGTGTCAGGATCAGGATTCGCGTTAGCTGCTATCGGTGAAGTGGCATCCTCCGGAGGATGGATCTCTATGGCACCCGCGCCGGGATATTCACGTTGCATGAGTTGCCATACCTGATCGATTGGATTTACTGTAGCCAATGCTCCCGGAACTGAAACGGGGTTCTGATATTCTTTATACGCATCACCGCCCGAGATCACCGTGTAATAGGAATCTCTGAACCACTGAAAACCCCACACCAGGCCCGTAATAACAAAGATGATCCCGATCCATGACACATAAAAACCAAGAACATTGTGCAGGTCATAATTTTTTCTTCGCCAGCGGACGTTCTGCCACTTCAAACTAAAACGCTGTTTGCGCACTTTTTTATTTTTAGGCCACCAGAGAACAATGCCGGTTAAAAGCATCACAAAAAAGATGAGTGTGGCAATGGCTACAACAGGCTGACCAATGTCGTTCGGAAGCCAGAGATAAAAATGTCCCTCGAGAATAAAAGGAAAGAAGCCTGAAAGTTCATCTGTGATTCTGATGACTTCGCCGCTGTATGGATTGAGGTAGACATAATTGTAATACGTATCCTCACCATCGTGATAAAATATAACCTTTGCCGCCCTCTCTTTCACCTGGTACATCACCGCATGCACAAGTTTTCCGGGCAGAGCAACTTCTGCAATTGTTTTCAGTTCTGAAGGTGGCAGAAAATTTTTATCCTGTTCTTCCACTTTTCGCCAGGGTTGTGAAAGTTCCTGGATCTCTTCCTTGAAGGCGTACAAACAGCCTGTTATCGCTATGATAAAAACAACAAGTCCTACTAAAAGTCCCAGCGACAAGTGAACTGTTCCGATGATTTTTTTAAACTTCAGCATTAAAATCTGTAGTTGAGTGATAAACGAAAATTACGTGGCGCTTCAGTTTGCCAGCTGTACACAGGCGCCGACCAGTAAGGCGAATAGGAACCACTATAGAGGTATTCATCGGTAATGTTAAACACGTTGGCAGTCACACGTAATTTTCCGCCTTCCCAGAACAATCCACCATCTACCTTCATGTAGTCGCTGAGTTCTTTTGAAGGGTCAGGAGATTTTTGCCAGTAGGTGGCGCGGCCGCCAAGCCAGGTAATGCCGCCTGAAATACCAAGTCCTTTTAATGCACCTGCAGAAATTTTATAGTTTAACCAGGCATTGGCCGTGTGTCTTGAAAAACCCGGAACAATATCTCCCACTTTGATAAAAGTGATGCCCTCTGAAACTTTAGTCACCCTCGAATCTGTGAAGGCGTAGTTCGCGATGAGCGTAAGTCCGCGGATGATGGTTCCCCTGATATCGATCTCTGCGCCCTGCACTGTTTTCTGTCCCAGCTCTACACTCAGCCCTGAAGCAGGCGGACTGAAAGGATCTGAGGTGAGTTCATTATTTTTTACAATCTGGTACAATGCGAAAGTGGTGCTCCACTGGCTTTTGAACCAGTCTTTTTTAAATCCGATCTCCATGTTGTTGCCCGTGATCGGCTGCACCTTGCGGCCATTGGCCAGTCTTCCGCTTTGTGGCATAAACGCCTGATCATATAAAGCGTACAATGAACTTGTTTTGCTGAGTGAAGCGCTGAGTCCGGCCCGGGGCGTGAAGTGACTGGCGCTGTCTGCTCCGTAGTAAGCTTGTGCGAGCGAAGTGTATCTGCCCGCCAATGTTAACCTGATTCGGTTGTCAAAAAATCCGAGTTCATCCTGCAAGTAGATAGAAGCGTAGTTCTGATCCTGGTACGAACCGGCAGAATAAGCGCGTTCTTCAAGTGATCTTGATCTGTCGAACACAGGGTAGCCCATAACAGGATTGCCAAGGTTTGGATTTTTCGGATCAAACAATGAACCCAGTGAATCCAGGTCCCAGCTCTGGTTCCAGTCTGCGAGATAATTTTTCCTCGAAAGGTCAATCCCTGTGAGCATACGGTGCCTGATGGTACCTGTATTAAAAGTGCCGTTCAGAAAAATCTGTCCCATGGTCATGGTACTTTTTGCATCCCAGAGACCGATGTTACGGATCATCTTCCCTGTTGAATCGACATAGCCCGGCCACATGGAATAACCTTCCTGGTTGTAAAGGAATTGTCCGGCCTGTGCTGTCAGTTTCCAGCGATTGCTGATCTGGTGCTGAAGGTTCAGATACATGCTGTGGTCATCGATCTTTGTGCCCGGTGTGCCTGCAGGCAGCGCTGTAAAATTACGTGGCAAAGTGGCAAACCCTTCTGTGCCGAAAACATAATACGAACCCACATTGCTCATGTTGGCGCGCTGATACGTGTATTCAAAAGTAAGTTTTGTTTTTTCGTCCAACTGGTAAGAGATCACAGGGGCAATCACATAACGGTCGTTGTATTCGTTAGGCCTGTGCGTATTTTTATTCTGCGCGGCCACATTTAAGCGGTACAATAACTTTCCGTCTTGACTGAGTTTACCATCAAGGTCGAGGGCGGATCGGTAAAGATTAAAACTTCCGAACGTAAATGACATTTCGCCTTTGGTGATGCCACTTGGTTTTTTTGTCACCACGTTGTACAAACCACTCGGATCGCCGCTCGATAACATAAAGCCGGCGGGACCTTTTATAAATTCAACGTTCTCAACAAAACTCATGTCCTCGGTAAGTGGCCCCCAATATGAATTCACCACATTGAATCCGTTTCTGAAAGCCTGCACCTGCGAGCCGCGGGCGCTGATGTTGGTATAAAGATCACCCCAGTGCTCTGAGCGAACGGCACCACTCACGTTACGGATCAAACCATCGCTCATGCTGATGACCTGCTGATCTCTCAGCACATCTTTTGTCACGATCTGAATGTTCTGCGGAATCTCAAGTAAAGGCGCGTCGAGCCGGAGTGTTGTTGAGGGCGTAGTTTTATTGTAATTGTTCCGCTCCATCGATACAACCACTTCCTGAAGGGTTTTCGCGTTCTCCCTTAAAATGATCTCAGGTACTTCGGTAATTTCATTTGCTTTTACTTCTACCAACTGCTCTTTGGTCTCCAGGCCAACGTAAGAAGTCTTCAGAGTATAAACACCGGGTTCGATGTTTTTGATGTCGTACTCGCCGGACGCGTTGGCCACCGCACCCTTGTTCACCTGCACCAAACCGACCGAAACAAATTCCGCCGGCGCTCCGTCGGAGGTTTTAATTTTTCCTTTGATCGCACCGTTCTGACCTGACAGGCAGGTGGCTAAAAATATTAATATTAAACTGAGTGTGGATTGAAGTGTTTTACTGATCATAATTGAAATAATTAATTCGTAGGCAAAACTCTTGTTTAAAATCATTCTAAACAATACCGCGAATTAGGTATTTCAATTTAAAGCGAACCGATCTCACGGAATGCTTTTAAAAACAAAGAAACCTGCATGTCTGATCTTCATGATTGACATAAAACAAAAAAGGCCTTCCAACCGGAAAGCCTTTTTAAATTTATGTGGGTTTTTCTTAGTGTGCTCCACCATCTTCTTCCCCTGCTTCGAGCGGAATAGTTTGCGGAACAAAATCTTTATCCTTACCAGGTTTGCTGAAATCGTAAGCCCAGCGGTGAACAGTTGGCAGTTCGCCTGGCCAGTTGCCATGAAGATGAGCCATTGGCGTTGTCCATTCGAGTGTATTAGCATTCCATGGATTTTGCGGAGCGCGTTCGCCGCGGAAAATGCTGTAGAAAAAGTTGAAGAGGAAAACACCCTGACCCAACGCGCCGATGATAGCGGAAATGGTCACAATTTCGTTGATGTCAACCAGGTTATCGAACATCGGGAAACTGCTGTTGGTATAATAACGGCGTGGTACACCTGCAAGTCCGAGGAAGTGCATAGGGAAAAACACGCCGTAGGCAGTAATGATGGTGATCCAGAAATGGAGGTAACCCAGTTTTTTGTTCATCATACGAAGGAACATTTTAGGGAACCAGTGGTAAACACCGGCAAACATACCAAAGATGGCGCTCAGACCCATTACAATGTGGAAGTGAGCCACCACAAAATAAGTATCGTGTACGTTAATGTCGAGTGTAGAATCTGCAAGGATAATACCGGTAACACCACCTGTGATAAATGAAGACACCAGTCCGATGGCGAACATCATAGCAGGCGTGTACTGTAGGTTACCTTTCCACATGGTGGTAATGTAGTTAAACGCTTTAACCGCTGAAGGAATCGCGATCAACAAAGTAGTGAAAACGAAAACAGATCCGAGGAAAGGATTCATACCGGTCATAAACATGTGGTGACCCCAAACGATGAACGAAAGGAAACCGATAGCGAGCATAGAACCGATCATGGCGCGGTAACCGAAGATAGGTTTACGCGAGTTGGTTGCAATTACTTCTGAAGCGATACCAAGGGCCGGTAAAAGTACGATGTATACTTCTGGGTGACCCAGGAACCAGAACAGGTGTTCAAATAAGATCGGGCTTCCACCAACGTTGTCGAGCGGACGGCCGCCGATGTAGATATCGGAAAGATAAAACGATGTATTAAAACTCCTGTCGAAAATAAGGAGCAGCGCGCAGGATAATAATACCGGGAAAGAAAGTACACCAAGAATAGCAGTGATGAGGAATGCCCAGATGCTCAATGGCAGGCGGGTCATCTTCATACCTTTTGTCCTGAGGTTGATGATGGTGATGATGTAGTTAAGACTTCCGAGTAATGACGACACGATAAAGATGGCCATTGAAACCAGCCACAGGGTCATCCCTAATTTAGATCCCGGGATGGCTTCCGGAAGCGCTGATAAAGGAGGGTAAATTGTCCAACCGGCAGAAGCGGGTCCG
>CAZFCR010000080.1:8379-11089 GCA_964517305.1 uncultured Akkermansia sp. | reverse complement strand
CTTGGACCCGTAGGACCTGAAGAAGGCCCGTAGCCTTTGGCCTGCCAGTTAACCCGGTCGATACCCGCTTCCGCCATCGGGTTGCCATTCGGATCGAGTTGTGCAAGACAGAAAGTGATGTTAACGTTGGCCACCGATCCTGCAAATGTAGAAGGAGTGTTGTTGACGTTGACGCCTGTTCCGGCAAAATCATTATTTAAAGCGTTAATCTGCGAAAGTACCTGGGCCTGTGAAAGATTGGCACCTACTCCAACGCCCTGTGCATTGTTGTGAATCAAGTGAACTACAACAGGAATAACAAAATTGGCCATCTCAGATTTATTCAGAGACTGCTGTTGTTTAAACTCGTCCACCAGCTGATTAAAAGCCATGTCCCATTCAGCCGGAGGCACCTGCGTTCCACATTGCCGTTTCACGCCCGAAGAATTACCTGAAACCTGGGCCGTCATGAAGCTTGAGAAGGCAATGGCTCCCGCAAAAAATAATTTTAATTTCATTTGGAAAAAAAGATGTGTTTATGTGAATTTAGTAATGCAAGATACAAATTTTTCGTTTTTTTTCAAAGTAATTCAGCAACGTTTGAACCCTGAACTGTGGTTTTTGATATAATTGGCAATTGTTGGTGGCCATTTGCACGGACACGTTTGAAGCATACGACGTATACAATTCCAAAATTGCGGGTCGGTTGGCGACAACCAAATTCAGGATTAAAATAGTCGGTGACAACTTAATTCAGGATTATCAAATTGCAGTGTAAACTATTTCAGGATTAATCATTAACACTGTCAACTTATTTCTGGACGACACTGTCAACTTTTTTCAGGACGACACAAGGACGACACAAACACCTGTAGTGTATCCCTGGTGTATCGTTAGTGTATGGTGAGTGTATGGTGAGTGTATGAGGAGTGTATGACGAATGTATGAAGAGTATATGAGGGGTGTATGAAAACATTTTCAAATCGGTGCCGTTTGCACTGATTTGCGTCAATTTTCACACAGAACGGTGCAAACGGCACCATTTTAACAATTCGCGAGGCAAAGCCTGCGTGATGGATGCGGTGTGACGAGATCCCCCTGCCGACCTTTGGAAATTTTACGCAAAATTCGAGGAGGCTTTGAATGCGCGCGAAAAAGCGATGTCTGTGTTACCTGGTCGCTTTTGAGCAGGCATGTGCGTGGACAATTTGTAAGAGCCATTGTGTCGGCCCGTGCGAGCGGGCTCCCAAATTGTCGGCTCAAGCCTCCGTAGAATTTAGTAAAATTTACAGCAGTCTTGATTTTTGGTACTTTTCATCAAGGAAAAGTACGTTCGAGAATCTGTTTCGTCACTTTTCCTTAGTCGAAAAGTGACACAAAAAACTTTGGAGTACATCTCCAAAATATCTTTCTGATTTTTTCTTCGTCTTTTCCGCTCATACTTTGTTGCTTTTTTAGCCAAGAGGTCGCTGAGCTATTGGCCTCAAAAAGCGCCTCGTCTGAGCAAAAAAAATCTTCAGAAAAAATCTAGAATATATTTTAAAGATGTGCTCCTGGCAAAAACGATGCTTCAACGCGCTCTTCAATTTTGTAAGACGGGCTAGCCTAAAAGAGTCCGAAGGACTTTTATGGAGCTAACCCACATCCCCGCTCAAAGAGCCACAGACTCTTTGCCGGTAACAAAATTGAATTCACCCTGCCACCGCCTCGCCGTTTTGCCTGCCCACCGCACGCGAAAGGTGCTTCGCGAGATTGTCCGCGTAAACAAACATAGCTTTGGCCTCATGGAATTTAGCGAGAAAATCGCGATGGACGTGCTGGGCTAGCATCCCGGCTTCCTGCCCGCAACCCTTCCAGGTCTCTGCGCGCAAGGCTCCCGAAGACCTGGAAGGGTTTGCTACGCGCGAATCCTTCGGTAAGAGAAGAATTTTAGAATAGCTAATATGGTCACAGCAACCCATTCAGCTGTGGATTTAAGCAAGCAAAAAAAAGGGCCGTCCGACGGACAGCCCTCTGGGAAATTTATTCCGGAAGCAGGAAAGGATATTTGTAATCCGTTGCCGGCACAAAGGTTTCCTTGATCGTGCGCGGCGATACCCAACGCAACAGATTGATCTTCGCCCCAGCTTTATCATTGGTACCGCTTCCCCTGGCTCCACCGAAAGGTTGCTGGCCAACCACTGCTCCTGTACATTTGTCGTTGATGTAAAAATTACCCGCCGCGTTCGACAGCTTTTTACTGGCCAGTTCAATGGCGTAACGGTCCTGCGCCAGAATGGCACCGGTTAACGCGTAGATCGAAGTTTTGTCAACCAGCTCAAGTGTTTCTTCGAACTTGTTTTCGTCGTAAACATAAATCGTCAGTACGGGTCCGAACAATTCTTCACACATGGTGATGTAGTTTGGATCTTTGGTGAGCAGGATAGTAGGCTCAATAAAATATCCTTTGCTCTTGTCATATTTACCACCTGCGATCACTTCAACACTGCTGTCTTTTTTCGCGTTCTCAATAAATTTAGTGAGTTTGTCAAAACTTTTTTCATCAATCACCGCGTTGATAAAGTTGCCGAAATCTTCAGTAGGCCCCATTTTCATGGATTTCAGATCCGAAAGAACATTTTCTTTCACTTCCTTCCAGAGGTTGGAGGGAATGTAAGCGCGTGAAGCGGCAGAACACTTCTGTCCCGCGTGGCCGAAGGCCGCATAGAGAATTCCCGAGATCGTTTCATCG
>CAZFCR010000080.1:0-8369 GCA_964517305.1 uncultured Akkermansia sp. | reverse complement strand
ATACTCGAACGCCCCGCGGCTGATGGCCACCGATAAAGCTTTTGCGTCTGCCGAACGGTGCGCCATGATAAAATCTTTACCACCTGTTTCACCCACAATGCGCGGATATGAACGGTATTTGTGAATGTTGTTGCCAATGGTTTGCCAGATGTTCTGAAACACCTCGGTACTGCCGGTAAAATGGATGCCTGCAAAATCACGGTGGTTAAAAATTACCTCCGCGGCTTCTGGTCCGCTTGGATAAATAAGATTAATCACCCCGTCAGGTACTCCGGCCGCTTTGAATACTTCCATCAGTACATTGGCACTATAAACCTGTGTATTGCTGGGTTTCCATACCACCACGTTGCCCATCATGGCGCAGCTGGACGGCAGGTTGCCGGCGATAGCTGTAAAATTAAATGGGGTGAGGGCGTACACAAAACCTTCGAGTGGCCTCCACTCTATCCTGTTCCAAACGCCTGGTGATGAGATGGGCTGTTCGGCGTAAATTTCAGTCATGTACTGCACGTTAAAGCGTAAAAAGTCAATGATCTCGCAGGCACTGTCGATCTCAGCCTGGAAAGCGTTTTTGCTCTGGCCTAACATGGTGGCGGCGTTAAGTTTTGCGCGGAAAGGACCGGCGATCAGTTCAGCGGCCTTCAGGAAGATACTCGCGCGGTGCTCCCAGGCCAGGTTGCTCCAGGCTTCTTTAGCAGCAAGGGCAGCTTCAATGGCCTGTTCAACATGTTCTTTATCACTCTTGTAAAAATAACCGAGGGTATGTTTGTGATCGTGCGGAGGTGCCAGGCGGATCTTGTTGCTGCTGCGCACCTCGCTGCCACCAATGTACATGGGGATGTCGGCTTCTGTTTTGCGAAGCTCCTTCAGCATGTTCTGTAACTCTTTGCGTTCCGGACTTCCGGGCGCGTAACTCTTGATTGGTTCGTTGGCCGCAACGGGCACTTTGTAAATTCCTTTTGGCATTGTATTAAAGATTTAATGGGTATTTAAAGGGAAATGAAAACAGGTTGCAAAGATAACATCTTTCAAAAAATGATCCTAAAATATAAACACCCACCCGCATTTTAAAAATTGCTTAGTAGATTTGTTGCCTATCGCAAAAGGCAATACATACAATTTTATCATCGTTGTGCTGGTTGCCCTTTTTTCTGTTTTCTGTGCTTTCCAGCTGCCACACCTCAGGTTTGACTACGATTTTGAGGCTTTTTTTCCAAATGAAGACAATGAACTGGAGCTTTACAACAACTACCGGCAAACCTTTGAGCACGACAACGAGTTTGTATTAATTGCCGCCGAGAACAGAGCCGGTATTTTCAGAAAGGATTTTCTGCAAAGGTTCGACAGTCTTGGTAAAGAACTGGCCACATTGGAAATGGTCAGGGAAGTTCGTTCGCCGGTAAACTTAAAAACTGTTCAGTTTGGCGGACTTGTGCCGGTTCGGACCAATTTACTGCACATTGAAGATACCACTTCCTACGCCGCCGACAGCGCTGCTGCCTGGCAAAGCGAAGGACTGGTGGGTTCTTTTTTTCCTGAGAAAGGCGCCTCGCTCAGTTTGTTTATCAAAACGGAAGCCAAACTCAATAAAAAACAGTCTGATACACTTGCAAAGGCCATTACCAGTGTTCTTAAAAAATACAGCTTCGACGACACGCATGTTGCAGGCAGAATCTTTGCGCAGGAAGTTTACCTGAGCGAACTGCAGCGTGAATTTGTGATCTTCCTCTGTCTCGCTTTTGTTATAGTGGTGCTGTTTCTCTGGCTTACATTTAAAAGCCTGTATGGCATTGTGGTGCCGGTTACCATCGTACTGGTTTCCATTCTGTGGACCCTTGGCATCATGCACCTCCTCGGCAAGCCAATTGATCTGATGACAACCATGCTGCCAACAATGGTATTTATCGCGGGCATGAGCGATGTGGTGCATTTTTTCTCGAAATATTTTGAAGAAGTCTCAAAGGGAACACAAAGAGACAAGATTTATCCACTCATTCTGAAAGAAGTTGGCGGTCCTACTTTTCTAACTTTACTTACAACGGTGGTAGGGTTTTTATCCCTGCTGTTTTCAAGCATCAAACCCATCAGGGAATTTGGTATCTACACCTCGCTGGGTGTGACCATCGCGTTTATTTTAAGTTATACCCTGTTGCCTGCCCTCCTCCACTTTTTCACCCCGGCCAGGCTTGTGGCGCTTCACGGGCATAATAACCGCACGAGTTTTTTAATGCGTAAAGGTCTGGTGCTGACGTTCCGGAACCAGAAAACCATTTTTGTGATCACCACGGTAATTCTTGCGCTTTCTGTGGTTGGCATTTACAAGATCAGGGTAAATAACATCTTACTCGAAGACCTGAGTGATAAAGTGCGGATCAAACAGGATTTTATTTTTTTTGACTCGCATTACAGCGGATTCCGTCCCCTTGAATTCGAGATCCGCGTCGACAGCAGCCGGGCTAAGATCTGGGATCACCGTGTGATGCAGGACATTTACAAAGTAGGAGAATTTATCAAACAGGAGTACGATCCCGGTTTTCTTATTTCTCCGGCAGGACTTGTAATGACCTATTATCGCGGAACGGTAAATGGCGACAGTTTAAAATTTCCAAACGCTGAGGACTATGCACCCATTGAAAAACAACTGCGCCTGAACCACCGCAACCGCGAGCTTAAACAGGTGATTGAAGAAAACGGCACACGGGCACGCATCAGCGGTAAAATAAAAGATCTGGGTAGTCTCACCACTTCTGAACACAATCAGAAATTACTTGATTACATAGCCGGAAACACCGATACGAGCCTCGTAACATTCAGGATCACCGGTGCGGCACACCTGGTTGACAGAAATAATGAATACATGGTGAACAACATGGTACAGGGTTTTGTTTTTTCGGTGTTTGTGATTGGTTTGCTTACTTTTTTCCTGCACCGCAGCTGGCGCATGGTGATTGTTTTTATTGTGCCCAATGTGATCCCGCTTGTGGTAATTGGCGGCATCATGGGCTTCGCGGGCATTGAATTAAAAGCGGCTACTTCGCTAGTGTTCAGTATTGCCTTTGGTATAGCAACCGATGACACCATCCATTTTATCTCCCGTTTAAAGATTGAACTCGGGTATGGAAAAACCATGTTATACGCTTTTAAAAGAACCTATTTTGAAACCGGAAAACCCATCCTGTTAACCACGTTTATTCTGGTGGGTGGATTTATGAGTTTGATGACGAGCAATTTTCAAAGTACCTTTTATTTTGGTTTCCTTATCTGCATAACGGTGGTTGTGGCTTTACTGGCCGACCTTTTTCTTCTGCCTGTGCTGTTGTTCTTAGTTTATGGAAAAAAGAAAAAGACCATTTCCCGGAATTGAAACGGACTTGAAACGCCGGTTAAAAACCCATTATATTTTGAGTGCAAACTCGTGATAGCCACATTATTAAATTACTTATCTTCGTGTATTATTTCAACCTGTAATTATGAAAAAAACTACTTATGTAGTACTAACAGGACTCTTATTATTAGTATTGGCCGGGTTTTTCCCAGCACAAACAACTCAAACTTTTACTTACACCGGGCTTCCACAATCCTTTACAGTTCCTTCCTGCGTATCTGAACTTACCATTGAAGCGCGTGGCGCACAGGGCGGCAATGCAGGCATGAACGGCGGTAACGGCGGCGTCGTTCGCGGTGTGCTCAACGTGGTGCCAGGTCAGATCCTTAATGTATTTGTTGGCGGACAGGGTGGCATTTTAACGGGCGGATTCAACGGCGGTGGTGCCGGGGGCGGACTTCCTGCCCTGACTAACGGCGCCGGCGGCGGTGGCGCTTCTGACATTCGGGTGGGTGGCACTGGTTTACATCACAGAGTTTTAGTTGGTGCTGGCGGCGGCGGCGGCGGTGGCACTATTGCTTATAGTCCTGTTGGCGGCGCCGGCGGTGCGGGTTCTTTTTGTTCCGCACCTTATGGTTTTGGCGGCGGCGGTGGCGGCGGTTGTGCCATTGGAGGTAATGGCGGCTGCGCGGGTGGCTCTGCTCCTACTTACGGAACTGGCGGTGCCGGTGCCGGTCTAAACAGCGGTGGTAACATCAGCGGCGGTGCCTTTGCTCTGCCTGGTCCTAACGGCGTTTGGGGTACTGCAGGTTTTTGGGGAGGTGGTGGCACTGGCGGCAATATGATCGGAGTAAACGGTGCAGGCGGTGGCGGTGGTGGTTATTATGGCGGTGCCGGCGGCATGTCTGGCGATGGTGGCTGTAACGGCGGCGGCGGTGGTGGTTCTTCGTATGCAGACAACAGCATTTTCTCAAACATTACTTTTACGGCGGGCGGGCAGACGGGCAATGGCCTTGTCACCATCTCCTATAATTTACAAATGCCTTTAAGTCCGGCAAGCGGTTCTCTTGTTTGTTATGGTTTTTCACAGACACTTAGCGCGGTTTCCGCTTCTGGCTATACCTGGAGCACTGGTGCCAACAGTCAGAGCATTGTCATTACACCTACTGTGACTTCTTCTTATACTGTAACAAGTATCAGTGCCGCTTCCTGTATTACATCAAGCGTTATTTCCGTTGTCGTAAATCCCAATCCGACTGTTTCGGTGAGTAGCAGCACCAGTGCTATTTGCACGGGTGGCAGTCTCACACTGAACGGAGTTTCAGCGGGCAATACGGTGAACTGGTATACCGTGGCAAGCGGTGGCAGTTCTATCGGAACAAGTGCCAGCGGGGCCAATTTCACGGTGAGTCCGGTTAACACCACAACTTATTACGCAGCGGCCTCAACAAGTTCAGTTGCCGGTTCGCAAACGCTTAGTTATACAGGAAATGTTCAAACGTTTGTGGTGCCACCGGGTGTGAGATTTATCAACATCGATGTACGGGGTTCGCAGGGCGGATCTGTAGGCGGGTTCACCGGAGGTCTGGGCGCGCGCATCAGCGGCGGAATTCCAGTTACGCCTGGACAGGCACTCACCGTAATCGTTGGCGGACAGGGAGTTTCAAGCAGCAACGGTGCGCCGGGTGGCGGAGCTACGGCTGTATTATCGGGCACTAACCTTATTGCTGTGGCCGGAGGCGGTGGCGGCGCCAGCGGGGCCGGAGTTGAAAATGGCAAGCCCGGACAGATTACACCATTCGGAGGCAATTCAAGTGGTATGGGCGGTTATTATGGTCGTGGTGGAGACAAAGGTTTTGCAAGCGGCGATTGTGGGTGGTCATCGGGAGGTGGCGGATATCTTACCAATGGTTATGGAGGTGATGGTTCATGGGACGGCGGTTATCCGGGTGTCATTGGAAATGCTGGTTCGGGTCGTTCATTTTTAAATGGCGGCGCCGGTGGTTTAGGCGGAGGCTGTCAGTTTGATCCGTCAGGTTCTGGCGGATATGGATTTGCGGGAGGAGCGCGTGGCGAGTTTGGCGGCGGCGGCGGCGGCGGTTACAGTGGCGGCGGCGGTGGACAATATTCCACCGGAATCCCTGGTACCAGAGGCGGCGGCGGCGGTGGATCTTTCAGCCAGCTTTTTAATCAGTCAAACACAGCAGGATTTCAGACAGGTAACGGTGAAGTCATATTTTCCTGGACCATCCCGGGCGGATGCGAAAGCGTGCCAAGGGCAGCCATTGTGATAACCGTGAATGCACTTCCTACAGTAACAGCAACAGCGTCTTCGTCAGCCATCTGTCTTGGTCAGAATGTTACACTTAACGGCAGCGGCGCAAGTACTTATACGTGGACAAGCGGGGTCACCAACGGCACCCCCTTCAGCCCGGTTTCAACTAATTCTTATTCTCTTACAGGACGGAGTGCTGCGGGATGTGCCAGTTCGAACACAGTTGTGATAACGGTAACCGTTTATTCACTTCCCTCGGTAAGCGTAACCGGCAACAATTCGGTTTGCGCGGGAAGTTCGCTAACACTTACAGCCAACGGCGCCAATACCTACACCTGGAGCAATGCCTCCAACGCGGTCAGCGTGGCTGTTAGTCCGGCTGCCAATACTACCTACACGCTGGCAGGCACAAATACGGTAACCGGTTGTTCAAATACGGATACCCATGCTGTTACCATTACGCCTTTACCAAATGTAAGTGCCAACAGTGGCACGGTCTGCTCTGGTTCGCCTTATACACTCGTCGGCGGTGGCGCCAGTTCTTATACTTATTCCGGAGGTTCTAATATAGTTACACCTACTGTTACAACAAGTTATACAATCACAGGCCAAAATCTGAGTGGATGCACCAATACCGCCGTGGCCACAGTAACGGTCAGGCCGCGTCCCTTAATCACTGCATCAAGCGGCTCTATTTGCTCAGGTGGCGTTTATGGTATCCTCACATCGGGAGCGAGTTCTTACACCATTACAGGCGGATCATTTAACGTGAGCCCTCCCACTACCACGTCGTATTCGGTAACCGGTACCAGCAGTCTGGGCTGTGTTTCTGCAACACCGGCCGTGGCCACAGTAACAGTGCATGCCCGCCCCACCATTACAGTGAACAGCGGCGCAATATGCAGCGGCAATGCGTTTACAATCAATCCCGGCGGCGCAAGTACCTATACAGTTACAGGCGGTAATTTCACAGTTTTTCCTGGTAGCAACACTTCTTATTCTGTTACAGGTACCAGTTCTCTGGGCTGCCTGTCTTCCAACACGGCTGTAGCCTCCGTTACGGTCAACCCTTTGCCTTTTGTGACCGCCAGTAGCGGCAGCACCTGCGCCGGGAATACTTTTGTGATCGTTCCCGGCGGAGCCAGCAATTACAACATCACCGGTAACTCATTTACCGTAAGTCCTTCAATCACCACTTCTTATTCAGTAACAGGCACCAGTACTGCCGGTTGTGCTTCTTCCAATACAGCAATTGCAACGGTTACCGCTATTGCCCTTCCCTCCATTACGGCGGCCAGTGGCTCAATATGCAGCGGAAATAATTTCAGCATTGTTCCGGGTGGTGCAAATACGTATACCATCACGGGCGGGTCTTTTAACGTGAGTCCGCCGGTAACCACTTCCTATTCTGTTTCAGGTACCAATACCGCAGGTTGCGTGAGCGCGTCACCGGCAATAGTTACAGTCACCGTTTATTCGTTACCACCGGTTGGTATTTCTTCAGCAAGTTATGTTTGCACTGGCTCCAGCACCACGCTCATGGCCTCAGGCGCTAATACTTATCTATGGAATACCGCTGCGACCAACAACACCATTTCTGTGGCTCCTGTGGTGAATACAATGTATTCGGTTACCGGCACCGATCTCAACGGTTGTCAGAACACGGCTTCCGTCAACATCGCAGTTGTTGCATTGCCTGTGGTTTCGGGCGCAGCTACCGATCCAGATATTTGTGCGGGAGAATCAACCACGCTTAACGGCTCAGGTGCCAGTACGTATACATGGTCAGGCGGAGTGAACAACGGTGTTCCTTTTTCACCGGCCGCTACTTCCATTTATACTTTAAGTGGCACAAGCGCTGCCGGATGTACAAGCACCAACAATGCAGTAGTGACCGTTACGGTAAATCTTCTGCCTGTGATCACGGCAAGTGTGAGTGATCCGGAAATTTGTCCGGGCGAAACGATTGCCCTCACAGCCAGCGGTGCCAGCACTTACACCTGGAATGGCGGCTTTAACAGTAACACCCCTTTTGCTCCTGCTGCCACATCTGAATACACCGTAAACGGTACCGATACCAATGGTTGCAGTAACTCAGCCGTTACCGGTGTTACCGTTCATCCTTTACCTGTTGTTTCAGCCATCCTGAGTGATTCGGCGGTATGTATCAACGATAAGGTCACCTTTAACGGAGCAGGCGCGCTAACTTATACCTGGAGCCAGGGCATTGTAAATGGCGCTGCATACACTGCCACAGCATCGGGTACATACAGTGTGGCGGGTACCAGTTCGGCAGGATGTACCAGTACTAACGTGGCCACTGTTTCACTTACGGTGTTTCAGTTGCCGGTGGTGAGCGTTATCGCTTCAGAAACCGTGCTCTGTGCCGGTGATACAGCGACTCTCCGTGGCAGCGGTGCTTCCACCTACACCTGGTCGGGCGGCGTCAGCGATAACGTTGCCTTTATTCCCGCGAATTCATCCAACTACATCGTCAGCGGAACAGATTTAAATGGTTGTGTCAATTCTTCGAGTGTTGAACTGGTTGTAAATGCCCTGCCCCTGCTCTCCGCCAGCAGCGCATCACAAAAATACTGTCCGGGCGAAACCGCAACCCTCACGCTTTCCGGCGCTGTTACTTACACCTGGTCTGACAACAGCACCGGCGAGACAAAAGTGATTGCTCCGCTCTCGGCCACGAGCTATTCTGCATCCGGAACCGATGCCAATGGCTGTACCAACGAGATTGTTTATACCTATTCAGTTCTT
>CAZFCR010000079.1:0-11164 GCA_964517305.1 uncultured Akkermansia sp. | reverse complement strand
GTTTAATGGTATATTCCTTAGATTCGTTTAATTCAATCGCGGTGGCCCCGTTAACGATGACGCTTTTCTGGATATTGATCTCAGGTATTTTTGTAGCTACGATAGGATTTGAAGCATTGATAATGATTGCGCTATCGAGAATAATACCCTCTCCAGTCATATGATTTCCCGATAATTCAATTCCATCCCACGTACTTCCATTACAGCCGACCATAATCGAGTTTTTAAGAATAACCCGGTTCATACGGGTTCCCGTGATCTTGGTTCCCTCACCCATCACAACCAAACAGTTCGTGAATGTCAAAGTCGCATTAGAAGCAAGAGTGATGTCACTATTTACAGGAACAATTGTATTTTGATAGTTATTGTTTCCTGAAAGGGTGCCGCCAATTCCACCAGGGAGCCCACACATGATCATGTCATCGTCAATCGGGTTGTCGCCAATTTGAACTATAGATGGCGGTTCATTATTCTTAGCATCGGATGCCTTGTAATCAATGCGATGCAAAATATTTCCGTGGCAGTCGAAGACTAAGATAATTGTGCTCTGCGCATAAATGGGTTCGGAGACAACAGTACCTGTAAGTACCCCAGAGTTATACTGAGTTGTTGTTATACTACCTGCAATGGCCGCATCATTAGCAAGTGGGATATTGACTGTGACAGTTGAACCACCTGCTGCAGGATTACTTGAACCCAGATTTAGCCTGAAGTGGAAATCATTAACTGAGTCACGGTTCATTAGCATTACTTTGAAACCGTATGGCATTTTAATACTCGCAAATCCCTTCACCATTGTGTTCGATGTGACTGCCATAGGATGAAACAGGCCGTTCATGTGCTCAGCCATCATTTTATAGTGATAGTACATGGGACGCTTTCGGCCAGGGTATGGAGAAGCATTATTATAAAGATATCCGAGGCTTTCATTAGTAGTGGTTGACTCCTTAATACTCCATAGCGACATATTCATTACCCAGCTCTCATTCTGCTGTGTGACAGGGTTGAAAGAAGAGGTAGAGATTGCCTCTCCCATACATTCTGCCAGCCACTGTCCACCGACAAACGACCTATTGTCGTACCCATCAATTACGGCATTATTATTTGTGGCTTCATCATCTTTAGGGCCAAGCTTCAGGTTGATTTCAGTGATGGCAATTTTCAAGTTTGATATATTTCGATAGGGGTATACATTTGAATTCGAAATAATCATATCAACAATACCTTTGCGCCCAGTTGCGTTAGCATCCAGGCGCTCCTTTAAACCGTCAGTGGAGATAGGGTCCCTAATAACGTCCGCTCGCTTTTGTAAACCGTTTGGCCAAGGGTCAGGGTAATAGTGAATCGCGATAATATCAACTATAAATTTATTGATGCCAGGAATCTTACCCATTATTGAATATGCGTTACTACTATCGCTTATTAAACGGTCCATGCTTTGAGTTACCCCATTAAATCCTATGTCAGACCCCATTCCTGCAAAATCGGGTCCCATGACCTGAATGTTTGGCGATGCATTTTTCATGTAAGAGCTGAATGTGCGGATGTATGTAGCTATAGTAACCGCATCGTTCATCGTATTATACCCGTATCCGCCAAGTGGACCAAGTGGTAAGGAATTACAGTTTGGTGCCAGATCAGGCTCATTCCCGATTGAGAAAAGAGATACGGTGGGAGTGACGGCTCCTCCATTTAGATATCCGACAAGATTCCCAGCAACTTGCGCCTGTTGAACCAGGGTCAAAGTTGCGAGATTAGACGTTGCCGAACAATTCGGAGCGTATCCTACCTGAACAATTACGTCCATGCCATGAGAGCGGATTTCATTAATAACGGCAACCAATCTTGTAGCTTGCGCTGAACCAACAGCGTTATTATTCAATTGGTCCCAAGTATACAGTGTCATGTAGTTCGGCGTGATACCGCCAATTCTAACATGGGTCACCCCTGAGGCCTTCACCCGTGGTAGTATAGAATCCAATTGGGTAGGGTTTACGGAATTAATATCAAAGTACCACATATTCATACCCCAGAAGGTAGGTGGAACTGTTATTCCATTTTGTGCGATAATTGTTTGCAAAGTTCCGATGAGGACGGCGGCGAATAAAAGCGCCTTTTTGAAGTGGGTCATGGGCGTTTAATTTTTAGGTTTCTTAACAAATGAAGTGTTTTAAATTCAATTGTCCAAAAAGTGTTAATTCCCCAGGCGAATAATATATGCTGTTTAGCTAACTAACCTTAGCGTTAACCGAATTTGAGAAAAACTGGCAATCCAAGCTTCTAACTTTCGACTACCAACATCATCCAAATGAAAACGATTATTACCCTAATCCTTAGCATTACATCATTAATCTCAACCGCTCAAAAATGGGATTGGATATCTACATTCGGAGACGGAGCAGTTGACACACCGATCTCATTTGGTATTGACAATGCGGGTAATAGTTATTTTTTGTGGAACTACCATTATGAAAGTTGCGGTAGTTGCCCACGATTCTCTTATATACTGCTTCGAAAAATAAATGCTGATAGAACAATTGCGTGGACAGACACATTAGCGGTTGCAGCGAAGCACATCATCCCTGATAACAAGGGAAATGTTTATGTCGTCGCTGCGACTGAGATATTAAAGCTTGATGCTAACGGCAATGAAGTATGGAGAAAAACGGATAGCGAAGCTGTCTACTTCAATGGTACACTTCATATGTCTGGAGACATAATCCTCACTGGACGCCACTTAACCAATCCAGAAGCAAATAAAACAATCATGTCCCGGTTTGATACCAATGGAAACCGAGTTTGGGTGCGTAAAGGAGATTATTTTATTGCTGATCACGTACCACATCCAATAACCAGTGACAATGAAGGGAACATTTATTTTGCTGGAGGTGCTGATAAGGTAAACGTTTGGGATACCGTTCTTTCGCTATCAAAGTATGATGCGAACGGAAATGTACTCTTTGCGAAGAAAATCCTGTCTCGATATGTGAGGCACATGGCCGTTGACAGTGATCATTCAATTTATGTGTCAAGCACATACAATCTAATAAAATTCGATGCGAATGGTAATACACTGTGGGTCAAAAATTTCTTAAACTATAAATCCTATGAAATTCCGCTACTTGCTGTCGATTCTAAAAACAATCTTTATCTAACAACGATATATTATAAGAATATAGCTGTAGGGAACGACTTTAGTTTGAACTGCAAATATCACCAGGTTCTGGTTGCGAAGTACGACTCTGAAGGAAAGAATCTTTGGGTATTAGAAACGAAAGGTGATCAAGGTGTTGCTGCGCCACACTCAGCATTTGCAACAACAAATGATAAACTGATAATCATGGGTAGCTACGCAGCCAAGAAAGAATTTTCTCCTTTTAGTATAAATTCACCTGCAGCGATGTCAGATTTATTTATTACGCAAGTCTCAGACGAGAATATGGTTGGAGTCAACGAAGAGACTTTTTCTCGCAACAGCCATATTTCTGTATATCCTAATCCATCTGGTAACATCTTTACCTTAGGATATTCAAATGAGAAGGTTGGGGATAAATTGCAAATAACCATCATAAATGTTTTAGGCGGCACAGTATATTCCGAAACGGTAAATAATTTTAACGGGTCATTTGCAAAGCAAATTAACCTTGAGCATTTAGCTAAAGGCACTTACTTTGTCTCAATAAAAGGCGATAACATGGTCCAGACAAAACGAATTATATTGCAATAGTCCGTTTATCAACACTCAGCAACTTCTACTTTGCTTGTTTAGTTTTTCCGTCGAAATTGGCTTGATGTTGCCCGGCGGTCGATTTTGAACCCCCTTTCACTGCTCCTGCTTTCACTGAGACTGTCGGGGCATTTTCTCCATCTGAGCCCAGTTCATTAGCCATTTGATTTAATTTCACGTCGAATGGGTCTCCAATCTCTGTCGGCTTGGAATTATCCTCCAATTGCTTTGTAGCAGTGGCAAGTTCTTTTTTTAAAAAATTATTGATTTCTTCAGTTATTATTTTCCTTATGTAACTTCGAATTTCTTTTTCTGTCTCCATACTTTTTTCCTATAAATAGGGGAAATTTTACTTTTTTCAAGATAACGTAACTTTCTTAATAGTTTGTTGAAAAGTGCGTAAGAAACGCCCTCGTTCTTATCGTATATTGCAGGTCGCCCCAAATTAAGCGTTATGGTTAAGATTGTAAAGGATTCACATGCCACAGGTGAGCAGGGAGTAGTTCTGTTCAGTCAATATTGTGCTGAACATAAGCCAATGATTCTATTTAAAGAGGTGCTCAAGCATGATTTCGGTATTGACGGAGAGTTGGAATTGACCAGAAAAACACAGGATGGCAAAGTAGAGGCATGTGCTGAAATTTTGAAGGTGCAGATTAAATCTGTTAACTCGGATAATAGTTACATTCAAAACGAAAGCAAAAACTCGTTTGATTATTATGCCACGAAAGATGACCTGGACTATTGGCTTAAGTACGAAAAACATGGTATGCCCGTATTATTAGTGATCGTTGACTTGCGCACACGATTATTGTATGCCAAAAGGATTGCGAAGCTGGAAACATTCGGAAGTAAAAAGAAAAAACTGCCCATTCGCTTTGATAAACTGGAAAATCAATTGGTTCCGGGAAAGAATGACTTTCCACAAAAATTTTCCACGGACTTCCGTACAAGAATTAACTTCGATACTTCTGAAACACTACTTACTAATGCGTTACAGGTAAAAAAGTTTCCAAAGTTATTATACAAGAACATTAGCAATTTCGAGACAAAAAAGGAAATTTTTGCTGAGATCACCGGTGATGATGCACCCCATTTTGCTTTAAAAGGCACCGAAATCTATTCCTTTCGTGAAATTGCAGGTGCAGACTGTGATACGTTCATTAAGAAGGTGGTGAAAGAGAACAAGAATGAGCCTATTCCCTTTAAAAATATTCTTGAAAGCCTCGATCTCACAAACATTTACTTGGAGTTATTTTATACTCATCTTAAACATGAGCTAAAATCAAGAGGTCTCAGTTACTCCAAAGATTATAAGCGATATTATTTTCCGTTGCCCGAAGGTAAGGAAGGCAAAACAATCACTATTCGTACACGAAAGAAGCACGCACAGAAGGAAAAGAAAGTTGTTACGAAACATACTTATACTAAAACATCCTTTTATAGGCATTATGCACTGGAGTTCAAGGTCAAGATTTTTGAAGGATCACCACAGTTAATAATTAATCCGAAGTACCTCTTTACCTCTGACGGTCGGAAAACTCTGCCACCTCGGAAGATCACGAAATACACTAATTTTCTTACTGCTCGCGAGTATAATAACGTTTACGCTGACCTGTTACACCTTTGGAAGGACTTTCTGTTTAAAGGGGCCGATGAACTGAAATTATTTGCCAGTAATGAATCACCCATACTTATAAGTGATTTTACAGCTATAACCGTGCCCTTCGGTATCGCTCTGGACAAAAGAAGTAGGGATAAAAAGAAATTAGAGAATAATAACGAACAAATGACGATTTCATTATGAAAGTAGAATTACTTTTAGAGCCAACCCTGGAGTTTGGGGAAGATTTCATTTCGGATGACCCTAAGTTGGGGCTGTCAGTAGGTGGTTTTTTTTCAACTTCAAATAAAACTCACCGTTCAGAGGTTAATTACGGCGTGATTGGAACTCAACGACACATAGAAGATACCTTGCACTTCATCAGTCAATTTGAAAATTATATCGAAGCCAGTAGAGAAGAATTTGATGTAAAAGCGCAGCCCGACACTCATATCGTAGATGGTGAGGTAGTGGACGACTCGGAAGAAACTGAAGGTGAAGAGCCAGATGCACTATTAACTTTGTTTGATTTCACTGGCGATGGAGGTGACAGCTATGAAGAAGGTGAAGAATCACGTGAAGAAATTCGGAATAAGCGACTCAATCCCGACTTCATCGGTTTCAATAAAAACTCCCGTCTTAAGTGCGAGTTTCAGAATGATGAAGCAAACAACATAGCAATCAAAGAATCTAAATTTGCGGAAATACTTGCAAACAAAGAGTACGGGAAAATTGAAAAATCAGGGTTGATCGCTGATCTGTTTATCGACGCATATCAAAAGGTTCTGAAGGCGATTTCAAAGCCTAACGTATGCTTTATAGTTGTACCAAAGGAAGTGTTTAAAAAGTGCTCTTCAATTGCAATGGGCCCAGGCATGTTCTTTAATTTTCGCCGTTATCTAAAAGCTCGGTTGATTAGTTTACCAAATTCAATCCCCGTTCAGATTATTTTAGAAGAAACACTTTCAGGTGAGAAAAAGTCCCTGCAGGACCTTTCGATGCAGGCTTGGAATTTTTGTGTTGCAAATTACTACAAGAATAATTGTGCGCCTTGGACACTGTCGTTGAAGGACAAAAATACTTGCTTTATCGGCATAAGTTTTCATAAGGTGTTCACTGAAGGAGGTGGAAAAATGCGTTCGAGTATTGCCCAAGCTTTTAATTATGAAGGGAAGGGTATCATCTTCGTTGGGAAAGAATTTAAATGGGATTATGATGAGACGCATACGAAAGCTCCGCATCTAACTTATGAGTATGCGAAGGCTTTGATGATGGATGTAATAAACCAATACAAAGAATATAATACTGTACTTCCGAATAGGGTTGTCATTCATAAAACTACAGATTACTGGGATAGTTCCACGCATGCAGAATATGCTGAAGCAGAAGGCTTGCGAGATGGTATACAAGAGGTGTTGGGCACCGAAATTACGATAGACTTAGTTTCGATTAAGTCTTCCGAGTTTAAGCTTTTGCGAAAACAGGGAAATTACCCTGTGATTCGAGGTACCTTGCTAACACTTGACAAGGTAACTGGAGTTCTTTATACTACAGGCTATATACCGATATACGAAACCTATCCGGGTGTGCATATACCGAGACCTCTTGAAATCACAATATATGATGGTGACACAACATTAAAAAAAGTGTCTCAGGAAATATTGTCACTTACGAAATTGAATTTTAATAATTGCAATTATTATGACAGCTTGCCGATCACACTACGTTTCGCACAAAAGGTCGGTGAAATAATACAATACATGGATGAGAACGGTATTCCTCCAAATAAATATTACTTCTATATGTAATATAATACGTAGGGTAAAGTTCTTTTAGCCCTGAATTGATCTTGCCATTTTGCTTTTTGAAAAAATTATCTTATATTATAGTATAGAAATTGAGCAAAATGAAAGAGAATAAAATACCCAAAATTAAAGAGTGGCTTGAAAGTCGAAAAAAGCAATTTGAGTTTGTAAACCCCGATGACTATTATTATGACCCAAACGTTGTGGAAGTTGAGCGGCTTAGCGATCACAATTGGTTCTGCGTGGGGGAAAAGGTCCTGCTTAAAGGGCTGGCTGTGAAAATAACAGGTTTTAATCCTGATCATATTCATGTCCAGGTAGAAAGTGGCTCGGAAGTGAAACAAGTAGAAGCATGCGAATTAACTCACATTGCAAGCCGTGTGGGCACGAACCGTGCTGTTGTGAAGGTGGATGAATGGGACGATGATTTACCCTTTTGAAGTTTATGCCTCAGGCACTTACAGTTTGATATGAATCGCAGATTTCTTTCACCAGTGGCTTATATCCGTCTAAATTGTTGGGTTTGGTGTAAAACTGGCGCACACCGTATTGTTTTACCTGACTGATTTGCTCTTCACTTTTGGTGGTGGAGATTATATAAATAGGCCATTTATTGAGTAAGCCCAATTTTCGCAATCGTTGTAATGCTTCCAGGCCGTCCACCAACGGCATGTTTAAATCGAGAATTATGAAATCCGGCTGAAAATCGTGATGGTCTTTAAATATACCATTGTTTTGAACCAAGTCCAGGAGCGCCTGTCCATCGAAGAGTGCAGCGATCTGCGCATCGCTATCATATTGATGAAAAGCCTCCTTAATAAAATACTGATCGTCGGCATCATCATCGACAACAAGTATTGAAAGTGGTTTAGCAGGTTTATTCATCTTTTGAAAAGTAACACTAATATAAGTCATTGATTAGCAGAAAGCAAGGCCTGATTTTGCACCTATGAATCCAAACTTACCATTTAATGACTATTTTAGGTCTTGCTATAAGCAATTTTTTCATTCCTTTTTTTGGGTAAAAGGATAGAGCCCTGGCAGTAATACCGGGGCTCGTCTATTATTGATACTTCTCGGAATAGTGTATTAATATGCAAAGAAATACCAGTCGGCTAATTTTCTATCCGAAATGGTAGTGCTACGAAGTACCTCCCAGGAATTGTTAGTTTCTAACCAGACAGACTTGCGTTCCTGGAAATTATCGAGAAATGAATCATGGACATCAGTAGAATGACCCTGCTCAACTGCACGGCTACGACATGCTAAATGTAAATCCATTGTTTCAGTCCAGCTTGCCTCCGTCCCCCTGCTTTCTAACACAAACTCAATAAGCCGCGTAGCGGCTAATGAACGTAAAAGAACTTGTTTATTGGATAGACCTGTAGGGTTAATCCACTTCAAAAAGTATTTCACCTTCTCCTGACGAGAACCAAGAAATTCAATTTCTTCCTCAGGATGGAAATGGGCGGCTAAACTTACCAGCTCTTCCTGCGTACTTTCAGCCATGCCGTCAAACCATTCGTTGATAATTAACAGCGGATTCCGTTCTAATTCACCCATGATTAAATTTGTTGTGCGGCCATTATTTTTTGCTCCAGTTCCTGAATCGCAAACTCGATATCGGATAAGCGTGATCGGTCGGATGAATTTACAGTCAAGTAGAGGATTTCTTTTAATATAGGGCCTGCGAGAAAATCTGGTTCTACAAACCATGTAGGATAACTCCCTTGTCCAGGGTGTCCTCGTTCAACGCCAGGTCCATTCCACCTGGCACCTAAAGCTGGTGTTCCCTCATACTTACCCCATATCACTGAATATTCGCCGTCATCGTAAAGTATGCGGATTGGGTAGTTCGGGTCATGCAGCCATTTTTCTGGATTTACAAGGGTTGAATTCATGGTTACTTAAATTTTAAATTATTTTATACGGTTCTTGCTATTTGATGTTGCCTTGGTATAAATTTTAATCATTTCCGTGCCGACCACCTCAGCTGTCGGTACCTCAGATAACTTATAACTCAAGCCTTCAATATTTTTTGTTTCGGTGTGATCACGGAAATTAATGTTGATGAACGAGCTATCCTGACCAGCTTGAACAGTCCACATTTCAAAGTTCTTTTCGCCTCCGTTTTCAATAACGATATAATCCCTGCATGCTGTGCCTGTGGGCTTAAAATGCCGTTTGTATTCATCGTTATCCAATAAGTGTACAACTTTGCCTTCCTGTTCTTTAATTGCCGCAGCTAAATCCCTTAGTGCAGGATAAACAGTTTTGTAATAGACATCATCGAATTTTCTTTTTTGCTCAGCTTTCTCCGCTGAAAGCCGATCAGCTTCTGCTTTTTCAGCTTGCTTTTTATTCTCTATAGCATCTACCTCCTGTTGCCGAGCAGCTGCGAGCTGCTTCTTAAAAGCTTCCTTCATACTTTGACCAGTTTCAGCTGGAACTTTCTTTTTACGATAATGGATTGTCGATCTGTTAGACCCTTCGGTGGTCATTATATGAGGAAATACTTCGTAACCAGCGTCCTCCAGTTTCCTCATAGTAGCGAGATCTTCCTCATGGGTCGTTTTATTTTTTGCCTTGGCAGAAGAATTCTGATAATTCTCATCAGACATAAATGCCACCAGGTCCCTTGTAATTTGTTCCGAATCTTTCTCTTTCATATTATTACCACATTCTTAATCAAATTTAATAAGTAAACAGCGGATAATCAAGCACCTACCGCTGTATTCTCTAAGATCAACACCTTTTAGTTGATAAGTATCTGATTTTATGGGTAAATAATATTGTGAGATTTATATCTTCATAAGTCCAATGCGTAACAGAATCTGGGCCGAAATTACACAAGCGAAGCATGATGCAGAATTTGCATCATTATATGCAGGCATGCAGAGGCGAAATCTACGATTCTTTAACATTGGGGTTCTTGTTTTTTCGTCTGGAGGCGCAATGGGCTGGCCTGTTTGGAATCTCCTACCTCTGGTGACATGCGTAATTATAGCTGTCGTATCTCTATTTCGGCATATTCAGCCGCACTTGATAATGTCAGAACGACAGATTGGAAATTTAGATAAGATAGCTGCATTTTATCAGGACTATCTGAATAAATTAGAAAAGTTGTGGTTTGATTCGGAAAGTCAGACTATAACTCCAGCAGCTGTTAAGGAAAAGTTTTATAAGCTGAAAGCTGGTGAGGCAGCGATTTACTCGACCATAAATGATACTGTTAGGAGCCAGCCCAAAAGTATAATTCGAAAGGCCACATTAAATTCAGCACTTTACTTTACTCATACATTCAATACAACATACAATGCCAAACGAAACACCGAACAATCCAACACCCTCCAATATACCTGAAGGGTTACCTACCAATAATCCGGGAATTGGAGATAGGGGCGCGGCGCACGGGCTGCCTAAATACGAAACACCCCCGCCCACCCCACCACCGCCATCGCAAACTGGCGAATAATGCTGTCATTCTTATTTTTCACGCTATTTATATAGGCAAACATTTCTAAACGGTTGCTTTTTATGACGGAATTACTTATATTTAAGTTTATGAAGAAGAAGAATATGCGTGGTTCTCTGAAGCGGTTTCTGTTGTCAACAGTGCCAGGATTTACCGTCGCAGATATTATAAAGGCGAATCAAAACTTCGAGCGGAAGAAGTATGAAGTTCCCCACAATAAAACTGGTGAAATTGTTATTTCATTTCAATTAGGAAAGAAAGTAATTACCAGTCATTACGATACTGATAAGATTAACGAAGCGTATAAAAAGGCGTTAGAGAGCCTGACTCTCGATAAAACCGTCGATGCCTCGCATATATAACTTCATATATCAGAAGCTTGTAAAAAATGACGAAGATTTCGTCGGAATTATTGCTTATTCTCTTTATAAAAAAGATCCTTTTGGCATTTTACTCTCATCGCAAAAATACCTCTATGACGCCCTTGGCAATAAAGCTTCAGAAATCCACGATCAAGTCATCAACGGTAAAATTGTGGGCTCACAGAAAGCAGA
>CAZFCR010000078.1:0-11261 GCA_964517305.1 uncultured Akkermansia sp. | reverse complement strand
GAATATCTGCACAAGCGTATATGGTTTGAAGCTGAAGTGCGTTGAATCCGTAAGCAAGGGAGGCCATCGCGCTTTCTGTGGCAATTCCCCGGCCCCAGTGTTTTTTAATGAAGCGGTAACCGAGATCATAAAAGAGCGTATGATCATTTACTGTTTCTTTTACAAGTTTTAATCCGCACCAGCCGAGAAATTCACCAGTGCTTTTCTCAACAACTGCCCATCTGCCTATGCCGTTTTCGGCATATTGCTGTCTGATTATCCCAATCACCTCCAGGCATTGGTCTTTGCTCACCAATGGTTGTTTGCCAAGGTAACGGTGCACTTCCGGATCAGAATCCAGCTCAAAAAGGCCATCGCAGTCCGTAACAAGCAATTCACGCAAAATAAGTCTACTGGTTTCACAAAATATTTTCACAAGAATAAATATCGTAAAATTTCAGCATCGTCAAATCAACTGACACTACTCATTATAAATCCAGAGCAGGGTGGGTTTCGTGGTTTTTTGCAGGAGGGTATCGATTTTTTGCATCAGATCATCTGCAATCACGGGGCAGCCGAGGCTCCAGCCCATTGGCAGGTGTGAGGGATAGATCTCACGGTCAGGTACCGGTGTGTAAGAATGAAGCACGACAGTGCGTTTAAAGGCGTTGGAATTACCGGGTTCAAGTCCGTGTAATTTATAATGCACGTGAATTCCCCACTGACTGTAGGCGCGTTTGCCCACCGAGAATTTGCCTTTTGATGAACAATTGCTGCCGATCTCATTGCTGAAGACGGGTTTTTCGGGCGTGCTGTTTTTACCTGTGCCGTGACAGACAAGGCCTTGTGCCATCACAGTGTTTGTTTTAAAATTGTAAACAAAAAATCTGTTTTTTCCTGAATGTTGCGAGAGATCCATCAAAAAACAAAAGTCGCTGTTCATATCGTGCTGGCGGCAATAATCAAGGGCTTCTGAGGTTTTCTGTGAAAAAAGAGTCTCGGGTTGCGCGCAGGCAGTGGATGCAAAGACACAACAGAATAACAGCCGGAAAATCTTCGTCATGGTTTATTCAACGCAGAGATGGTTCAGATATTGCGGTCGACCATATCGCTGAGATACACAGCAGCCGGGGCTTCGGGGAAGATTCTGCACATTTGGTCGCGACGAATTTTCACCCGCAAAAAAAAGATGCGCTTATTTCGAAAATAATTTTTGTCGTACACATTAATTGCGTATATTTGCAGTCCAAAATTTATTGGTTCCGTAGCTCAACTGAATAGAGCATCTGACTACGGATCAGAAGGTTAGGGGTTTGAATCCCTTCGGGACCACTTAAAGGGGAGACTATACAGGTCTTCCCTTTTTTGTTTCAGATGGTTTCTGACTTTGTAGTGGCTTCTTTTGCCGCCGGTAGTCGGTATTCCAGATGCGATTGATTATTGGTCTGTGTGAATTTATTTTCTAAATTAGTCCATAACAAAACCTAAGTTCAAATGAAAGTTTTTTCGCGCTTCATCATCTTCGCAGGCATCCTGGCCGGAGCCCTGTGTTTATCACTTAGCTCCTGCAAAAAAGAAGAAATTCCTGGTCCCAAAGGAGAGCCCGGTACGCCCGGGGGAGGCGGCAATTCAAACATCACCTCATCCAGTAATTTTATTGTGAATACCTCGCAGTGGCAGGTAGATTCCGTTGCTGAGATGCTGAAAGTAACGATCACCGCTCCCGAGCTCACCAAAGATGTAGTTGAAAAGGGAGGGGTAAAAGTATACAGACAAAATGGTTCGGGCTGGTCTGAACTTCCTTTTGTGCAAGGCGATCTTTTTACACAGTTTGGGTTCAGCGAAGGAGTGCTTACCCTGAGTTACATTAACATTGAAGGTGGCATTGCCTCGGCACCTCCTTCGGCCACGTACCGGATGGTAATTGTGAAAGGTGTATAATGATGAAGAATTATATTAAAACTACGAGCATGCGATTTTATTATTTAAAGATAACAACGGCACTCCTGTTCTTTTTTGTTTTAGTCTCAGGCTGTACCAAAAATGTGCCAGGCCCACAGGGAGATCCTGGTGAACCTGGAAAAAATGGCAATGCCAAACAAACGCAGGTGAACAGTGTGTCAATTTCTTCAAACACATGGTTGAGTGAGGATGGTGGCTGGACCGCCTGGATATTTACTCAGGATCTTAGCAATGAAGTGATCAAAAGCGGTGACGTGGAAGTGTATATGCAGATCGACAACGTGTGGTGGGCGCTTCCTTATGCAGTTGGAGATGTTTTTACAGAATTCAGAATTGAACAGGGAAGGATTGTGTTGAGGTGTTTTAAGATCCATGATGGTCCGCCTGCACAGCCGGTGACAAGAAATTTCCGGGTGAGCATTCTTGAACCTTTGAATTAAGAAGATCGTCCGGAACTTCGGCTCTTTAAACATGGCTAAGACTTATAATAAATGACTGATCAGACCGTTTGGGTCTCTGAAAAACAGCAACCTGCAGAGGCCGTTATTGCTGATGCGGAGTGCGATGACCCTGTATACTGTTTTGATGAAAACCTGCATTTTGTGCTTGTAAACAAAGCCGGATGTGAACACCTCGGTAAAAGTGCAGATCAGCTCATTGACCATGGCATGCTGGATGTTTTTCCGCAGATGACTTCCTCCAAAAACCACCGGAACCTGCTTCGCGCGCTCGGCGGTACTTCCATCGCCGACGATTTTATTGAAAGTAGTTTTGGTCCTTTGTTTCAATGCACTTACACGCCGTTAATAAAAAACTCTAAAGTCTCAGGTGTATTATTAAAGGCGCGCAGGATCTCAAAATAATTTTGTGTTGACCTTCAGCCTGAAAATATGTTTATTTTTGTCGACCAATATTCAGAATCATGCAGGAAATTATTGAAGCTGCCTGGGAAAACCGGGAACTTTTAAAAGATAAAACCACACTCAACGCCATCAACGAAGTAATTGAAAAATTGGACAAAGGAAGTTTGCGCGTTGCGCAGCCTCTGGCCGATGGTACCTGGCAGGTGAACGATTGGGTGAAAAAAGCGGTGATCCTTTATTTCCCTACGCGTAAGATGTCAACGATAGAGGTGGGTCCCTTTGAATTCCATGATAAGATGGCCCTGAAACAGAACTACGCACAACTCGGTGTTCGCGTGGTGCCGCACGCGGTGGCACGTTACGGCGCTTATCTGGCCAGCGGTGTGATCATGATGCCGAGTTATGTGAACATTGGCGCCTATGTTGATTCGGGCACCATGGTGGATACCTGGGCCACAGTAGGCAGTTGCGCGCAGATAGGTAAAAACGTGCACCTGAGCGGTGGTGTGGGCATCGGTGGCGTGCTGGAGCCCGTACAGGCAGCACCGGTAATCATTGAAGACGATTGTTTTGTAGGTTCACGCTGCATTGTGGTGGAAGGCGTACGCGTTGGCAGACAGGCCGTTCTGGGCGCCAACGTGGTGTTAACACAAAGCACAAAAATTATTGATGTAAGCGGATCGACACCCGTTGAAACCAAAGCTTACGTGCCCGAGCGCAGCGTGGTTATTCCCGGAAGTTACACTAAAAAATTTCCGGCGGGTGAATTTCAGGTGCCATGCGCATTAATTATTGGTAAACGCAAAGAGAGCACCGATTTAAAAACATCGCTGAACGATGCGCTGCGTGAGCACAACGTAGCTGTTTAATTATTCTGTTTTAGTGCTGGGGCTGTTCTTCGCGTGGAATGACCTGCAGGTCGGTGATGAGTTTCAGGACAAACTCCAGTTGTTCTTCCCGGCTCAGTTCGCTGTTATCAAGTACAATGGCGTCTTCGGCCTGGATCAGAGGACTTTCTTTTCTGTTCATGTCCTCATAGTCGCGCTGCCGCAGACTTTCCTGCACTTCTTCCAGTTCAAAATACTGACCTTTGCTGCTGAATTCATCCATGCGGCGTTTGGCGCGGACTTCAGGATCGGCAGTCATAAAAAGTTTGAGTTCCGCTTTTGGAAAAACATGTGTGCCGATGTCGCGGCCGTCGAGCACCACACCTTTGCGTTTGCCCATGGCGCGCTGCAGGGAAACCATGCTCTGTCGTACTTCTTTAATGGCACTTATCTTGCTCACCGCGCCGCTCACCTGCATGGTGCGGATCTCGCGTTCGATGTTGCGGCCGTTGAGCACCACGTCGGAGTGATGGGTGGAGGGATTGAGCTGGAATTTGATATCGAGCGAAGGCAGAGCGGCAATGAGCGCATCTGTGTTGATGACAAGATTTTCGTCCAGAAAATTATTTTCAATTGCGTGAAAAGTAACTGCCCTGTACATGGCGCCGGTGTCGATGTATTTGTAACCGAGTTTCTGAGCGAGGGCTTTGGCCAGCGTGCTTTTTCCGCAACTGCTAAAACCGTCGATGGCTATGGTGATCTTTTGCACAGCCAATAAATTTACGAATTTATTGCCTGAGAAATGCAATGCATGCCTTATAAACACTTAAAAACAACCTGTCTGCGGGGCGAGGGTAGGACCGTGATGCTGAACGGATTGTATGAAAACTTATCAAAAAATCGCATATCCCTGAGTTTTATGGTAAATTTGCGCTTTAATTTTTTTAAGCATGATGAATAAAGCAGATGTTCTGTTAGGATTGCAATGGGGCGACGAAGGCAAAGGTAAGATTGTTGATGTTCTGACCCCGGCCTATGATATCATTGCACGTTTCCAGGGCGGACCCAATGCGGGCCACACACTTGAGTTCAACGGCATTAAGCATGTGCTCCACACCATTCCAAGCGGAATTTTCCACCCCACAGCGATCAATATCGTTGGCAACGGGGTTGTGATTGATCCTGTGATCTTCAAAAAAGAAATTGATGCGCTGGCGAAACTGGGTGTTGACGTGCGGGCCAAACTGCTCATCAGCAAACGCGCCCACCTTATTTTACCAACTCACCGTTTACTCGACGCGGCAAGCGAAGCTTCTAAGGGCAAAAACAAAATAGGTTCTACATTAAAAGGGATTGGCCCTACTTACATGGATAAAACCGGACGCAACGGGCTTCGTGTGGGTGATATTGAAACGAACGAATTCAGGGACAAATACGACCAGCTGGTTGAAAAACATAAACAACTGCTGAGTTTTCACAATTTTGAATATCAGCTCAATGAACTTGAACCAGCCTGGTTTGAAGCCATTGAATCGCTGAAGAACCTTCAGTTCATTGATACCGAACATTACCTGAACAAGGCCATGCTCGAAGGCAAAAAAGTTCTGGCCGAAGGCGCCCAGGGCAGTTTGCTGGATATAGATTTTGGATCTTATCCTTTTGTTACCAGTAGCAACACCATTTGTGCAGGAGCCTGTAACGGACTCGGAATAGCTCCCAACCGGATAGGTAATGTGATTGGTATTTTCAAAGCTTATTGTACACGCGTGGGCAGTGGTCCTTTTCCCACTGAACTTGATAACGCAACGGGCGAAAAAATGCGCCAGGTAGGAAAAGAATTCGGCAGCACCACAGGTCGTGCGCGCCGCACAGGCTGGCTCGATATTCCTGCCTTAAAATACGCGGTAATGGTGAATGGCGTTACCGAACTGATGATGATGAAAGCCGATGTACTGAGTGATTTTGAAGAAATTGAAGTTTGTACACATTACGATTACAACGGTCAGATCATTGATTACCTGCCTTATAACATCGATCCGAATTACCTGAAACCGGTTACCACCAAACTCAAAGGCTGGCATACCGACCTCACTGCCATGGATAACAAAAATAAATTGCCAGAGGCGCTGATGGAATATGTGCGTTATATTGAAAAAGCCGTAGAAACGCCAATCAGCATTGTGTCGGTAGGACCAGACCGCAGTCAGACCATCCGCATGAATTAACCAATATAACAGAAATTAAAAAGGCCGTTTCCCTAGAGAAGCGGCCGTTTTTTGTTATCAGAAACAGAAGAAATTAAACTTCTGATCCGCCTTCAGTTTCTGTTTTTTTATAGGCGCCCGGGCTTAATCTTTTAGATCTGATGATCATGAAGATGCCAATCAGCACAAAAGGAATGCTCAGGATCTGTCCCATGTTGAGCGCCATTGCGCCTTCAAATTCTGCCTGGTTCTCTTTAAAAAATTCATCTACAAAACGTTCGGTAAATAAAAGCACACACAACATGCCGAACATAAATCCCGGACCTACGGTATCGCGTTTGTTTTTCCAGAACCAGTACATAAAAATAAAAAGGAAAAAACAGAAAATGGCCTCGTAAAGCTGCGCGGGGTGACGGGGATTCATGTCTTCCTGCACAAAAATAAAAGCCCAGGGAACATCGGTTACCTTGCCAATGATCTCGCTGTTGATGAGGTTGCCAAGTCTGATGAACATGGCTGCCAGTGGAACAACGATCACCAGGCGGTCAAAAAGCCACAACAGTGATTCTTTTGTTTTTCTGCAATACAACCACATGGCGATGATGATGCCAATGGCCCCGCCGTGACTGGCAAGCCCGCCTTCATAAATCTTAAGCATGTTAAGCGGATGCGACAAATAACCCTCGCTGATCAGTCGGCCAAAGTCGTCGTATTCATCAAACCAGGGGCCGTAAAAAAGGCAGTGACCCAAACGCGCACCAATCACAGTGCCCAGGATGATATAAAGGGTAAGTGTATCAAGGTCTTTTTCCGTGCGGCCTTCTTTGCGGTAAACGCGGTTCATAAAAAAGTGGCTCGCAATAAAGGCCATGGCCCACATGAGTCCGTACCAGCGCACGGGCCAGTTGATGCCGGGAATCGTAAAAATCTCGGGTGAGGGATTCCAGGTGATGAATTCTGATATCATAGGGCTTAAAGTTAGACATTTCGTCTGAGTCGTCAAGTTCTGGCGGACAGAGCCCTAATTTTAAATGTTGCAGCTTTCAGCGGCCGATTTATTAAGTATTTTTGCGGCCATGATAAATGCGGCCATATTTGCGAGCGGGGAGGGCACTAACGCGGAGAATCTGTTTACCTATTTTGCCAATGATCCACGCATCCGGATCAAACTGGTGATCACCAATAAAGAAGAGGCGGGCGTGGTGCAGCGTGCGGAGAAACACCGTAAAACGGTTCAGATCATCAGCAAGGCGGCCCTTGAGAATTACACTGAAAAGATCATTGAATTTTTAAAGGTTGAGAACATCGATCTTATTGTGCTCGCGGGATTTTTATTAAAAATTCCGGAAGCATTTGTAAAAGCTTTTCCAGGAAGGATCATCAACCTGCATCCTGCGCTCTTACCAAAGTATGGCGGAAAGGGGATGTATGGCATGCATGTGCACCGGGCGGTGATTGCCGCCGGAGAAAAAGAAAGCGGGATTACCATTCATTATGTTGACGAAGAGTACGATCATGGTGATGTGATCATCCAGGCGAGGTGCGAGGTTACCAAGGACGACACACCGGAATCACTGGCCGCCAAAGTGAGGGAACTTGAACTCGAATTTCTGCCAAAGGCGATCGAAACTTTTCTTTCCTGATCATTTACCCAGAATCAGAAATTCAGTGCGCCTGTTTTTGGCGCGACCGGCATCTGAACTGTTATCTGCAATTGGTTTAGATGCCCCGAAACCTTTGGCCCTGATCCGTTTGCCTTCCACGCCATATTCTTCAAGCAAACTTTTTACAGAGAAGGCACGGTTGGTACTGAGCGCCTCATTATCTCCCGGATTACCCACGTTATCAGTATGACCCTGAATTTCGATGCTGATGGTTTTATTTTCTTTCAGATAGTCGGCAAAACTTTCGAGGATGATGTGACTTTCAGGTTTTAGTTCAGCGCTGTTGGTATTGTAAAGAATGTTGTCGATCACAAAACTTGCGCCTTCTTTTGCTTCTTTTACTTCAATGTCAAGGGGTTTGGGTTCTTCTGCCTCCACCTTTACATCTGCCGCTTTGATGATGGTTGAATTAAAAGCGATGCCGTCTTTTTTTGCGGTTACAACGAGGTCGTTTTTCTTTTTCACTGCCAGCATATAAGTTCCGCTCACGCTGTCGACGGTAGCCACCGATGTTTGTTTGGTTTTAGTGTCCTTTACTTCAATTACCACTCCTGAAACAGGTGCTCCCTGGTCATCCTTGATATTTCCGGAAACAAACATGATCTGCTGTGGACGGGCTTCTTTGTATAATTCAAATCCATAAAGGTCGTACCGTCCTACGCCGCGGCCACTCACTTTTCCTTCATCAAAACTGAAAAAATAACCTGTTTTAGTGTCCTTGCTTACAAAAAAACCGGTGTCATCACTGGCACCATTAATGGGCGCTCCAATGTTTTCAGGTTCCATCCATTCGCCTTTTTCGTTTTTCCTTACAAAATAAATATCGTAGGCGCCAAAGCCGAAGTGGCCGTTGCTGCTGAAATAAAGTGTTTCGCTGTCACTGTGAATAAACGGTGTTTTTTCGTCGCCGGGTGTGTTCACCTGCGGACCGAGGTTCTGAGGACGACCCCATTCACCTGTTTTCGGATCTTTTTTGGCGTAATAAAGATCTATTCCTCCATAACCACCGGGTCTATCGCTTGCAAAATAAAGCGTCACACCGTCGGCGGCAATGCTGGGCTGGCTGTCCCAGTATTTTGGGTCGTTTACATTCGCGCTCAGTTTCCTGATCTCCGTCCATTCCTCGTTCACATAATCGCTTACATAAAGGTCGCAGTTGGGCTGCAGGCCGCCTTCTTCGCGCATGATGGCAAAATACAAATGTTTGTTGTCAATGGAAATGCTGCATCCGCCCTGGCTGTCGTCGGTGGTATTAAAAGGGGCACTCATGGGTTCCCCTTTATCAAACATGCCGGTTTTGTCGCGCCGGGCAATCATAAACATTTCTTTTTCTTTATCGGTGGCATACACCTGATTTTTGTTCTGGGCCGGCACACGGCGAACAAAATAACAGGCTTTATCATCCGGTGAAATGTAAGCCAGGTATTCGTCGCGTTCAGTAGAAACCCCCCGCACAACGCGAGGATCGAAAGGCACATTTTTTTTGAGCGCGTTTTCTTTCTTCGCTGACTTCACCATCATTTTGGCCTGGTACATTTCTGCATCCCAATCTTTGGCAAATTTTTTCTGGTCATCGTCTTTAAAGTCAATGAACTTCTGCAGGTACTTGATTGCAGAGTCATTCATTAATCTTTCGTAATAATCAAAACCGATGTAATAATAAGGTTCGCTGTGTATTTGGGGACAACTGGCAATGGCTTTGTAAAAAAAGGGAAGTGTGGGCGTAAATGGTTTTGATTCGAGTTTGGCGCGGGCCACCAGTTCGAGGCCCATGGCCAGGTGAGCTTCCGCGAAATCGGGTTCAGCCTCGAGGGCTTCTTTGAGAAAAGCGAGGCGTTCGGGTTTTTTGTATTTTTTTTTATTGGTACCCTTTTCCCAGAGGCCAACAACTTTTTTCGGAATGTCCTCGTTGCACAGTTTTCCGGATGCAACTTCTTCGTCATCCTGGGCCAGCAGATTAAACGAAAATAAAAGACAGGTAAAAAAAACAAGCTTGTTCATACACGGTAAAAGTAAGCGATCTCTCTCACGAAATTAGGAAAGTGCACGGGCTTTACTTACGCCGGCGTGTTAAAAACCCTTAATGCACCGCAGCAGCGAGGATAATAATCTACAATCTGCCGGTGAAGTGTGTTATCGCCGCTTCCTGTGGCAGGTGCAGGGGTAAACCCGACTGGCACAAATTTTATAAGAAAGGAAAAGGAAATTCTCCAGATAAAATAAAAGATTATGAAAAAGACAATACTATTAGCGGCCACCGCGATTTTTTTTGCCGCGTGTAACAATAACAAAGCTGAAAAAGAAGCTGAGATCCAGGCTGCCAACCAGGCTGCCGTAGATTCTGTGAACGCCATCATTGAGCGCGAAAGACTAAATGATTCTATGATGGCCTCAGAGCCGGCTGGAAGTGATGTTCCGGTGATCAGCGCGCCAGACGACGAAGGGGCAGCAAAACCACGCAAAAGAACGGGCACAGGCACTTCTAAACCAGTGGAAAAACCCGGCGATAACAACGGCACTGTGAATACCAACACAGCAACAGGAACCAAAACCGAAACTCTGAACACTGAAACCGACAATACGACGGTAAAAACCGAAACGCCGACAGGTACAACTGAACCGGCAACAGAAGAGAAAAAGAAAAAAGGTGTGAACAACACTGTGAAAGGAGCGATCATCGGCGCCGGTGCGGGCGCGGTAGGTGGCGCCATCATCAATAAGAAAAATCCCGGCAAAGGTGCTATCATCGGTGGCGTGGTTGGCGCGGGAGCAGGCGCTGTAACTGGGGTGATCCTCGACAAGAATAAAAAGAAAAAAGAGGCCGCTAAAGATTCAGCCAGCAAGAGCACCACTACAAAAGATCCCGGCAGCACCACCAACTAAAACCGGGTTTGCGTAATAAGATTTGTTTAAGAAAGCCGGCATGTCCGGCTTTTTTTAATGCACCTGGAGCTGACTGAGTTTGTAGTAGTCGCCTTTGCGTTCAATGAGTTCGTCGTGGGTACCCATCTCAGAGATGTTTCCGTCGCGCAGGTACAGAATGAGGTCGGCCTGGCGGATGCTCGATATGCGGTGACTCACAATCACACTTGTTTTGGCGCGCATCTCACGACGCAGGTTGCCGAGAATGAGTTCTTCGGTTTCACTGTCAACGGCACTGAGGCAGTCGTCGAAAAATAAAAGAGAAGGTTTGTTGATGATGGCCCGCGCAATCGCGATCCTTTGTTTTTGTCCGCCGCTGAGCGTCACACCACGCTCGCCTACCACCGTATTGAATTTTTCGGCAAAACCTTCAATGTTTTCGTACACGCCGGCTTGGGTCGCCGCGGCCTTTACATCGTTGATGTCTGCTTTGCCCTCGGGACTTCCGAATGAAATGTTATTGGCAATCGTGTCGCTGAAAAGAAAGGCTTCCTGGGGCACCACACCACAGTTTTTTCTGAGCAGGTGCAGGTTGTGGTCTTTTATGTTTTTATTGTCGATGAGAATGCTGCCCGAACTCACGTCGTATTGCCGGGTGAGCAGTGTAAGGATACTTGTTTTGCCGCTTCCCACCTGGCCTGTAATGCCAAGAGAGGCCCCGGCAGGCAGTTTAAACGAGATGTTTTTGAGCGCAGTGATGTTGTTTTCAGGATAAGTAAAACTCACATTTTTAAATTCTATGTCGCCCCTGATCTTATAAATATCATGGTTGTTGTTTCTGATTTCGGGTGTTTGTTGTAAAAACTCGTTGATGCGTTCCTGCGAAGCAGATGCACGCTG
>CAZFCR010000077.1:0-11314 GCA_964517305.1 uncultured Akkermansia sp. | reverse complement strand
GCAGGTGTTCATGGGCGATACCGGCAGTCTGGCCATTGGCGGGATCATAGCTGTATACGCCATCGCCATCAGGAAAGAACTTCTTATTCCTATCCTCTGCGGAATCTTTCTTGTTGAGAATGTATCGGTGATCATGCAGGTGTATTATTTTAAATACCAGCGTAAAAAACGCGGACTGGAATACGCGCGGGAGCACCGTCTTTTTAAAATGGCGCCTTTGCACCATCATTATCAGAAGTCCGGATTTCATGAGTCGAAGATCGTGATGCGTTTTTTTATCGTGGGGATCGCCCTCGCGGTGTTAACCTTTGTTACACTCAAACTGCGTTAAGTTGAAAAAACGGATCGTCATACTTGGTAGTGGAGAAAGCGGCGTAGGCAGCGCGGTTCTTGCAAAAAAGCAAGGGTTCGATGTCTTTGTCAGCGACTTTTCTTCTATCCGCGAAGATTATAAAAAGCAGCTGGAAGCAGAAGAGATCGTCTTTGAAGAAGGCGGACACAGTGCTGAAAAAATCATGAATGCTCATGAAGTGATCAAAAGCCCGGGCATTCCTGATAAGGTGAAGATCATCCAGGATCTGCGTGCAAAAAACATTCCTGTTATTTCAGAGATTGAATTCGCGGGCAGATATACAAAGGCCACTAAGATCTGCATCACAGGGTCAAACGGCAAAACCACCACCACACTGCTTACCTATCACATGCTGAAAAAAGCGGGATACAATGTTGGACTTGGCGGCAATGTAGGTAAAAGTTTTGCGCTTCAGGTAGCGCGTGAGCAGCACGACTACTACGTACTGGAGTTAAGCAGTTTTCAGCTGGACGGCATGTTTGAATTTAAATCGGACGTGGCCGTGCTTCTGAACATTACACCCGACCATTTAGACAGGTATGAATATAAATTTGAAAATTATGTAGCATCCAAATTCAGAATCATTCAAAATCAAAGCAAAGCGGATCATTTTGTGTATTGCGCCGACGATGAAGTCATCACCACCTTCATGCAATCGCTTAAAATGACAGCAACCCTGATTCCCTTTTCCATCAAAAAACCGATTGATGGCGAAGGCGGATCGTTTAACGGAAACCAAATAACCCTTAATTATAAATCAAACCAAAACCCCTTAATTATGACAATTGAAGAATTAGCCTTGCAGGGTAAACACAATGTTTACAACAGCATGGCGGCCTCACTCGCCGCCCGTATCGTGGATGTTAGAAAAGAAATTATCCGCGAAAGTTTGCAGGATTTTCAGAACGTGGAACACCGTCTTGAATTTGTTGCCTCCATCAATGGCATTGAATTCATTAACGACTCAAAAGCCACCAACGTCAATTCAACCTGGTATGCTCTCGAAAGCATGGAAAAACCTGTGATATGGGTTTGCGGTGGCCAGGACAAAGGCAATGACTACAATGAACTTACCGAACTAGTTAAAGCAAGGGTAAAGGCCATTGTGTGTCTTGGAAAAGACAACAAAAAGATCATCGCTGCTTTTAAAGATGTGGTGGATACAATTGTTGAAACCGACACGGCTCAGGATGCCGTTGCCGCTTCCTATAAAATTGGAAAGAAGGGCGATGTTGTGCTGCTTTCACCGGCATGTGCGAGCTTTGACCTTTTCCAGAATTATGAAGACAGGGGTATGCAATTTAAAGCTGCAGTGCGTTCGTTGTAAAATTTTTCAGGTTCGCGTTTATCATGAAACTGTTCAACTACTTAAAAGGTGACAAAGTCATCTGGGCTATCATGCTCCTGCTTTCGGTGCTTTCGGTGCTGGTAGTTTACACTTCCGTGGTAACGCTTGCTCATAAATACAAACAAGGCAACACCGAGTTTTATCTGCTGAAACATTTTGTGATCATCGCTTTAGGGTTTGGCATTGCTTACGTGTTTCATAAAATAAAATATACGGTGTTCAGCAAGGTATCGCAGATTGGTTTTGTATTATCGATTCCACTGCTTGTGTATACTTTGCTCAAGGGTGTGAGTGCGGGAGAAGCTTCCCGCTGGCTGGAGATCCCGGGTTTGGGGTTAACCTTCCAATCTTCAGACATCGCAAAACTCATGCTGCTTATTTATGTGGCCAGGGTACTCACTGTTAAAGCCGGAGAGCTCAACGATTTTAAGTCCGTATTCAGACACCTGATGGTGCCCATTGGTCTGGTATGTGTGCTGATTCTGCCTGCCAACTTTTCAACCGCGGCGCTTCTATTTATCAATTGTTTGCTGCTGATGTTCTTCGGCGGCATTCACCTTGGTATTCTTTCCAAAATTGCCGGTATCTGCATACTCATAGGTGCCTTGTTTTTTTCGTGGGTCTGGCTTGCCCCGGAAACGATTCCCGGCGGCCGAGGTAATACCTGGAAATCAAGGATAGAGGGATTTACCAACGGCGACAGTGACAGCAATCACCAGAGCGATCAGGCCAAGATAGCCATCGCCACCGGAGGAATTATAGGAAAGGGGCCGGGCAACAGCACACAACGCGCGTTCCTTCCGCAGGCCTCATCAGATTTTATTTACGCCATTATCATTGAAGAATACGGATTAGTGATCGGCTTTTTGCTGCTTTTTCTTTATATGATCCTTTTGTACCGGGGCATAAAAATTCTGCGTGACAACGATAAACCTTTTGCCGGACTTGTGGCGATGGGCCTCACATTCAGTCTGGTGTTTCAGGCACTTGTGAACATGGCTGTGGCGGTGAATCTTTTCCCGGTCACAGGTCAGCCGCTGCCGCTCATCAGTATGGGAGGAACCTCGATCTGGTTCACCATGATAGCGCTTGGAATTATTCTGAGTGTAAGCCGGAGCATTGAAGATAAAGGAGAGGAGAAACTTGAAACAGCTTAAACTCATAATCAGCGGCGGTGGAACGGGGGGGCATATCTTCCCAGCGATAGCCATTGCCAATGCAATAAAAAAGATGGTGCCGCATGCCGAGATCCTTTTTGTTGGCGCGTTGGGACGGATGGAAATGGAAAAGGTTCCTGCTGCAGGATACAAAATTACCGGCTTACCCATTGCCGGTTTACAACGTCGCCTGACGCTGGCGAATCTCAAATTGCCTTATCTTATTTTTAAGAGTATGCTCATGACCAGAAAGATCATTCGTGATTTTGGACCCGATGTGGTGATTGGCACTGGCGGGTATGCCAGCGGACCATTGATACGGGCGGCGGCGAGCAAAAAAATTCCCTCACTTATTCAGGAACAGAATTCATACGCAGGCATCACCAATAAAATTCTCTCAAAGAGTGTCAGCAAAATCTGTGTCGCCTATGAGGGCATGGAGAAATTTTTTCCGGCGGAGAAGATTCTTCTTACCGGCAACCCGGTGAGACAGGATCTAAATGACGTAAAACATCTGCGACCAGAAGCGATCAACTATTTTAATCTTAGCCCTGATAAAAAAACCATTCTTGTCATCGGGGGCAGTCTGGGTGCGAGAACAATCAACGAAGCCCTAGGCGCGTCTTTAAAAACGCTTGCGCAACACAATATTCAGCTCATCTGGCAGACAGGAAAAAACTATTTTTTAACGGCGCAGAAACAAGCGCGCGATTTTTCGGGCCGCCATATTTTCGCTTTCGATTTTATTTCGCGCATGGATCTTGCGTATGCCGCGGCAGACATTGTCATCTCGCGCGCCGGTGCGAGTTCAGTATCCGAACTCTGCAACCTGGGTTTGCCCGGAATTCTGGTCCCTTCGCCTAATGTGGCTGAAGATCATCAGACGAGGAACGCGATGGCCCTTGTAAACAAGGATGCCGCCATTCTCGTGAAAGATGATCAGGCGCACAACGAACTGATAGAAAAGGCGGTTGCGCTTATCAATGATGAAGCGAGGCAGGAAAAACTGCGGATCAATATCAGCAAACTGGCTTACAAGGATTCTGCTTCGGTGATTGCAAGAGAAGTACTTAAACTCGCGGGTTATCATTCATGAAAATTCTCGATCATAAACTGTATTATTTTCTTGGAGTGGGCGGCATTGGCATGAGCGCTCTGGCCAGGTATTTCCACCATTACGGCAAAGACGTTCGGGGTTACGATAAAACAAATACCGCTCTGACCTCTGAACTTGAAAAGGAGGGCATTCATTGTCATTACGAAGAAGATGTGGCCGGGCTCCAAAAGATCTTTTCGCGGTATCAGCCTTCAGACATACTTGTGGTGTACACACCTGCCATACCTGCGGATAATAAAGAATTTATTTATTTGCAGGAAAACGGGTTTAAATTACTCAAACGTTCGCAGGTTCTTGGCGAGATCACACGGCAGTTCAGAACCATTGCTATTGCCGGAACACATGGGAAAACCACCACTACCACGCTTGTGACGCATCTGCTCAGAACTGCAGGCATCAACTGTTTTTCATTCATGGGCGGTATTTCTAAAAACTACAATACCAATATGTTGCTTGGCGATGCCGGGAGCGACGCGTTTGTTGTGGTTGAAGCCGACGAGTACGACCGTTCATTTTTAACCCTGCACCCTTTTATTGCGGTGATAACAAGCGTTGACGCTGACCATCTTGACATTTACGGTGACGCGGAACATGTAAAAAAGGGCTACACACTTTTCGCCGAACAGGTGCTTGCAAACGGCACTTTGATTGTTAAGAAAAATGTTGATAACGATTTGAGCCTCACGGCCAAAAGGATTATCTACTCTCTAAATTTAGATACCGAATATTGTGCAGCATCGATTCGTGTTGAGAATGCACAGTTTTTCTATGACGTTAAAAGTCCGGTTGAGCCGCTGACGCAGGTCACGCTTGGCCTCCCGGGCCTTCACAATATTGAAAATTCAATTGCCGCGGTTGCCATAGCGCAACAGTTGGGAATTGGCGGGGAAGTGATAAAAGAAGGATTACGTTCTTTCAGTGGTGTAAAAAGAAGGTTTGATTACCGGATCAAAACACCGGAGATGATTTACATTGACGACTACGCGCATCATCCCGAGGAGTTGAGGGCCACGATTGGCTCAGTGAAAAAATTGTTTCCGGGTAAAAAGATCACCGGCATTTTTCAGCCGCACCTGTTCAGCCGCACGCGTGATTTCGCGGAGGGATTTGCAGAAAGTCTCGATATGCTTGATACCTGTTTGCTGATGGAGATCTATCCCGCGCGGGAGAAACCGATCCCCGGGATTGATTCTGCCTGGTTGCTGAGCAGAATGAAACTTTCCGACAAACAGCTCGTGTCGCCAGGGGAGGCGATCAGATACCTGGAAGAGCATGAAACGGAGGTGTTGTTAACGATGGGCGCGGGTGATATTGACAAACTGGTAGAGCCGATAGAAAATATTCTGAAACAAAAACTTTGAACAAGAGAACGCAAATAAAGATTTTTAAAACCTGTTTATGGCTCGTTGCCATTGTGGGTTTATCTGCTTCACTTGGTTTTGTGGCAAGAAGCGAGGAGAACATCATCGCAAGCGATCTTGACATCAGCATCGTTAACAATGATGAGAATGCCTTTTTAACCGAGAATGAAGTGCGTGGTTTTTTTACGGACCGCGAAAAAACCATTCTTTCGAAAAAGTACAAAAGCATCAGTATTCCTGAACTTGAAAGAGTGCTGAACAGTCATCCTGCTATCGAGAACGCCGAAGTGGCGGCCGACATGAACGGACAGATCAGGGTAAATGTTCTGCAGCGGACACCGGTGCTCAGGGTCATCAACAAAAACGGCGAGAGTTATTATATCGATTCTCAGTCGCGCCTGATGCCGCTTAACGACAATTACTCGGCACGTGTGCCGGTTGCCAACGGGGAAATTTTTGAACCCTACGCGCGCCGTTACCAGTACAGTGTAGATCAGATCTCAAAAAACAAACTGTTCAGCGAGGTGAGCATTCTCGATGATCTGAAACTGGTTTCAGATCACATCCGGCGCGATTCTGTTCTCAGCGACCTGATTCATCAGATCTATGTGAACAAAGACCAGGAGTTTGAACTTTTTCCTTCGGTTGGAAAACACAGGATCATTTTTGGAACGGCGGAAAACGCGGAAATGAAATTTAATAAACTAAAACTCTTCTACACAGAAGGGCTCAATAAATCAGATGGCTGGATGAAATATTCAACTATTAATTTGAAGTACAAAAACTTGGTGGTTTGCACCAAAAAATAAGATATATGGAAAACAAAGCTCAAAACACTCAGAATCTTGCCTCTGAACTGGTTGTTGGTCTCGATCTCGGTACTACCAAGATTGCCGCCATTGTTGGTCGCCGCAACGAATTCGGTAAAGTTGAAATTCTGGGTATTGGTAAAGCAGAATCTCTTGGTGTGAACCGCGGAGTTGTTGTAAACATTGAACAAACGGTGAGTTCTATAAAGGCCGCGGTAGCCATTGCAGCCGATAAAGCGAATGTTGACATTGGTGAAGTGATTGTTGGTATCGCCGGTCAGCACATCAAAAGCATGCAACACCGGGGCATGATCACGCGCCAGAGTCTGGATGACGAAGTGAGCCAGAAAGACATTGATAACCTGATCGACAACATGCACCGCCTGGTGATGAGTCCGGGTGAAGAGATCATTCACGTGATCCCGCAGGAATACATCATCGACAGTGAATCAGGAATTAAAAATCCGATAGGACACGCAGGTATTCGCCTGGAAGGAAATTTTCATATCATCACCGGACAGGTAAGTGCAGTTAAAAATATTTTTAAATGTGTTGACAGGGCTTCTCTTCAGACGGTTGATCTTCACCTTGAGCCACTTGCCAGCGCGGACGCGGTGCTGAGTGACGAAGAAAAAGAAGCCGGCGTTGTACTTGTGGATATTGGCGGCGGAACAACCGACGTAGCGATCTTTTATGATGGCATCATCCGTCACACTGCTGTGATTCCATTTGGCGGCAACATCATCACGGACGATATCAAAGAAGGTTGCGGTATTATCAGAACGCAGGCAGAACAGCTAAAAGTAAAATTCGGTTCGGCGCTCGCGCAGGAAAATCAGGAGAACGAGATCATTTCTATTCCCGGTTTGCGTGGACGTCCACACAAAGAGATCTCCGTGAAATTTCTGGCACAGATCATTCAGGCCCGGATGGAAGAGATCCTTGAATTTGTTTTATTCGAGATCAAAAGCAGTGGTTACGAACGTAAGCTGGCTGCGGGTATTGTAGTTACAGGTGGCGGTGCTTTGCTGAAACACCTGCCACAACTGGTGATGCTGACAACGGGTCTTGACTGCCGCATAGGTACGCCTAACGAGCACCTGGCAGGCAGCGAGGATGAGCTGAAAAATCCGCTTTATGCAACCGGCGTGGGTCTTGTAATGAAAGGCATCGAAAAGTATGAGCGCGATTCGAAACGCGGAACCAACCTCGTGAAACAGGAAGTGCTTGTTGAAACAAAAGAAAACGAGAAGAAAAAAGATAAAAAGGTGATCGGCCATTCGCAGAAAAAGATCGGCAGTTTCTTTACAGCGCTCATCGATCGCACAAAAGACTGGATGAGCGACGATATTGAATAATTTTATAAAAACCGTACCAACATAATCACTTAACACGAACAACCATGATGCAATTTGAATTACCACAGGAAGAAAACTCTATCATCAAAGTGATAGGTGTAGGCGGCGGCGGAAGCAACGCCGTTAACCACATGTTCCGTTTAGGAATCAAAGGTGTGGATTTCATCATCTGTAATACCGACAGACAGGCGCTTGAAAAAAGTCCTGTTCCCAATAAAGTGCAGTTAGGCATTCAGTCAACACGCGGACTCGGCGCGGGATCTATTCCCGACGTGGGCCGTGAGGCCGCGCTGGAGTCGATCGAAGAGATCAAACTTTTTCTGGGAACCAACACACAGATGGTGTTTATTACAGCAGGTCTTGGTGGTGGAACCGGAACCGGTGCCGCACCGGTGATTGCAAGCATTGCCCGCGAACTCGGTATTTTAACCGTAGGCATTGTAACCATCCCTTTTGCTTTTGAAGGTAAAAAACGCCGCGCTCAGGCAGAAGCCGGTCTTGAAGAAATGAAAAAATACGTGGATACACTGCTGGTGATCGGCAACGATAAACTGCGTGAGATTTACGGCAACCTGAAGATGAGCGAGGCGTTTGAACATGCTGACAACGTTTTAACGGGTGCTGCAAAAAGTATAGCAGAGATCATCAGTCTTCACATGCACATCAACGTTGATTTCAATGATGTTAAAACTGTGATGAAAGAAAGTGGTGTGGCCATTATGGGTTCTGCTATTGCAAGCGGCGAAAGAAGAGCCATCAACGCGGTAGAACAGGCATTAAATTCACCTTTACTGAATGATAACGACATCAGCGGCGCCCGTCATGTGTTACTTAACATCATGAGTGGCAGCGATGATATTGATATGGACGAATTTGGTGAGATCACCGATTACCTTCAGGAAGCTGCAGGTGGAACGGCTGAACTGATCACAGGTTACGGCACAGATCCTTCACTGGGTGATAATGTAAGCGTAACGATCATTGCAACCGGATTTAAATCAAAACAGCAGACTGGATTTGAATCGCCAGTGTTCAAAGAACGCAAAGTGGTGAACCTGGATGAAAAACCACAGGCGAGCACTGAAATTAAACAGGTGAACATCATTGACGAGATTCAGAAAAACGAACCGTTTGTTTTCACCAAACCGCAGGAAAACGAGAACGACGCGCCATCGGCGGTTACCGATGCAGTGCCTGTGAATACTGGTTCTTCTGAAAACGAAACCAACCTGCCACTTGAGTTTACTTTTAATTCGGTTGATGATGATAAACAACAACCGACTGCTGAAAGTCCTGCGAGTCAGTCTGCGCACAGCCAGGAAGACATGATCAGCCGTGAAGAACAGATTAAACTTGCGCAGGACCGCATCCGCAAACTGAAGGACATTACTTTAAAGATGAAAAGTCCTGAAGGTCTTGCAGCACTGGAAAAACAGACCGCGTTTGAAAGAAAAAACATCATTCTTGAAAATAAAACCCCAAGTACCGAATCAAGTGTATCGCGTTATACACTGAGCGAGGGTGACGATAAAAAGATAGAGATCAGACCCAACAATTCGTTTCTGCACGATAATGTAGACTGATTACCGGATTAATACAAACAAAAAAAGCAGCTCCAGGGCTGCTTTTTTTTATGGGTTAAAATTGGGTCACACCACAATGTTCACGATCTTTTTCGGTACAATTATCACTTTTTTCGGACTCGCGCCGTTGAGGTATTTCTGTACTTCCTCACGGCCCATCACTTCTTTCTCAATTTCCTGAACACTTAATGTAGCGGGCAATTCGATGTTGAGTTTCATCTTGCCATTGAATGAAATTGGATAATTAAAATTATCTTCTACAAGGAAATTTTCGTTGCACAAAGGGAAAGCAGTGAAGGCAATGCTTTCATCGTGGCCAAGTTGCTGCCAGAGTTCTTCTGTAATGTGTGGCGCATAAGGAGAGATGAGTACGAGCAGCGGTTCAAGGATGCCGCGTTTATTGCATTTAAGATCTGTGAGTTCGTTTACGCAGATCATAAAACTGCTGACCGAAGTGTTGAATGAAAATCTTTCGATGTCTTCAGTTATTTTTTTGATGGTTTTATGTAACGACTTTAATTCTGCTTTGGAGGGTTCTGCTTCGGAGATCGTAAGCGTATTATTCTGATAGAACAAACGCCATAATTTTTTGAGGAAACCCGACACGCCCGTAATGCCATTTGTATTCCAGGGTTTACTTTGTTCCAGTGGTCCCAGAAACATTTCGTACAAACGCAGGGTGTCTGCTCCGAATTTTTCGCAGATGCTGTCTGGTGTTACCACGTTGTACCAGCGTTTCGACATTTTTTCCACCGCTGAGCCTGCAATGAGTTTGCCGTTTTCAAGTTCAAATGTTGCGTTGGAAAAATCATCGCGCCATTTTTTCAGGCCTTCGATGTCTACGCTGTTATTTTCAACGAGGTTTACATCAATGTGAATGGCAGAAGTTTCGTATTTATTTTTTAATCCTGCAGATACGATTTTATTTTCGCTGTTAATGCGGTACACCATGGCGGATGTACCCTGGATCATGCCCTGGTTGATGAGTTTTTGAGCCGGTTCATCCAGCGGGATCAGGCCGAGATCATAAAGTGCTTTTGTCCAGAAACGTACATAAAGTAAATGGCCGGTGGCGTGTTCGCTTCCTCCGATGTAGAGATCAACGTTCTGCCAATAATCCATCAGTTGTTTATCTGCAAATTGTTCTTTGTTGCCCGCATCCATGTAGCGTAAAAAATACCATGAAGAACCAGCCCAGCCGGGCATAGTGGTCCATTCGTAGTCGTATTCGCCTTTGTATTTCCATCCCGCCGCGGCTCTTGCCAATGGCGGCTCTCCGTCTTCTGTGGGAAGAAATTTATCCACTTCCGGCAGCACAAGTGGTAATTCGTTTTCCGGCAGAGTATGCGGAATGCCGTTCTTGTAATAAACAGGAATGGGTTCGCCCCAGTAACGTTGCCTTCCGAAAACGGCATCACGCAATCGGTAATTGATCTTGCCTTTGCCCAGGCCGCGTTTTTCAATTTCTGAGATCGCTTTTTTCAGCGCTTCTTTTACTTCGAGCCCGTTCAGAAAATCGGAATTGATCAGTCGGCCTTCTTTTGCATCGTAGGAAGCAGTGCTGAGATCACCGCCTGCCACCACTTCAAGGATGGGTAACTGAAAGTGTTTTGCGAAAGCGTAATCGCGCGAATCGTGTCCGGGTACAGCCATCACCGCACCTGTGCCATAGCCTGCGAGCACATAGTCGCCGATCCATACCGGGATGGGCTGGTTGGTGAACGGATGTAAGGCATAAGCGCCAGTGAAAACGCCGCTCACGGTGGTGACATCGGCCTGGCGTTCACGTTCGCTACGATTTTTTGAGCGTGTGATGTATTCTTCAATCGCCTGTTTTTGTTCTGCGGTCGTGATCTTTCCTACGAGTTCGTGTTCAGGAGCAAGCGTGAGAAATGAAACACCAAATATGGTATCCGGACGTGTTGTAAATACTTCAATGTGTTCCCCGTGATCCTTCAGTTTAAAAGTGAGGCTGCTGCCTTCCGATCTGCCGATCCAGTTGCGTTGTGATTCTTTCAGGCTTTCAGGCCAGTCTATTTTGTCGAGTCCGTCTAATAATCTCTGAGAATAGGCTGTGATGCGCATGCTCCATTGTTTCATCAGTTTTCTCTCAACAGGATGGCCGCCACGTTCGCTCAGTCCGTCTTTTACCTCATCGTTGGCCAATACGGTTCCAAGGGCCGGACACCAGTTTACATAAGCTTCACCGAGGTAAGCGATCCTGAAATT
>CAZFCR010000076.1:0-11433 GCA_964517305.1 uncultured Akkermansia sp. | reverse complement strand
TTTCATTAAATTCTGGTCTTTTGAATCGAGTTTGGCCCGCGCTGTTTTTTCTGCGATGCGGCGGTCAGTTGCGGCGGTCAGCCAGATGTCCTGCTGGGAAGGAGACAGATTAAATCTTTCAGCAGCCATTTTTACTTCTTCTTCTACAGTGGCCGCCTCAAACACACTTTTGTAGTCCATGATCAGGGTTTGTGTTGTTGCCGGTGAAGCCGGCGTTGCGGGGTCGGCGGGTGAAACAGGGGCAACCGCTGACACAGATGGTGAAGCGGGAGTTGATACAGGGGTTGAAATCTGTGAAGTTGTGGTTCCCTGGTTGGCTGTTAAAGAGGCGGAGCCATTTTGTGCTTCCGCAACCTGCAGCACCAGAACTGAGGGGATGATTAAAAATCTGAATCGCATACGTTAAATGATAAATTAAAACATGGGTCTGCAAAACCTGTGCCACCGGGTTAACGGCTTAAACAAGTGTTGTAGTTGTATTAAATACAGTATTAAAAACGGGTGAATAAGGGTGTTAAAATTTTTAGATTTGCTGGTGATGTAAGATGGTCCCAACAATATGGTAAACCCTAAGACGTCGCTGAACATGGCAAAATTAACGTACAAGGCTTCTTTTGACCCGGTGGCCAAAAATAGTGACCATTGTTTCACTCTATTATTTGCAGGGTGAATTCAAATGCCTGGGATTATTGAACAAGTAGAATATTACTGTTTTGTAAAACTGCTCCTTATTTTTTTCTCTCAGCCATTCCGGTAAGTGCTGGTTATTTTCAACAAAGTGATATTCCGCGAGCGTGATGTTCTGCGCAGTCACGGGACGGGTCGTGACAGGAAAACACCAGGTCGGGAATTAGTTGCTGGTGTCTCCTGAATTTTGTATTTTGTTTCTTAATATTCACATCCACTTTTCTGAATTTATTTCATGAAAACAACCCTGTTTTTTATTTTTTCCATCATCTCTTTGTCTGTCTCGGCACAAACATCAAGTGCCCGAACGGAGCGTGATGCGGAAATTCTTGCTGATTCAGTTTATGAAAAACTGATGGACGGTGCCGACTTCGGTGCGCTGGTGGCCCGGTATTCAGAAGACCCGGGTTCAAAAAACAAAGGCGGAAAATATTTTGAAGTTGCAGAAGGAGCCTTTGCGCCAGAGTTTGAAGAGCAGGTGTTAAAACTACAACTTCTCGAAATTTCGAAACCTTTCAGAAGTCCTTTCGGCTATCATGTGGCGCAACTTTTAACAAGAAGCGAAAATAGGTACACGGTGCGGCACATTCTTATCAAATGTGGGGATTGAACGGTATCTATCCCTGAATCTGAATTCCCTGAATGCTGATTATATAAGCTATCTTTGAATTAAATTCAATTCCGATGAAACAATTCTACCTTCTACTTATCGCGGCCACATGTGTCTCAATTTCAAATGCACAGCTGACCATGGCCAATCATGCACCGGTTGCAGGTGAATTGCACCAGCGTTACCAATGTGATTCTACCGGCATCTTGCCTGGTCCGGGCGGCGCCAACGTGCTCTGGAATTTTTCGGTGGCCACGCGCAGCAGTGTGGTGCATTCGTACACAGCGGGCACTTCAACCTATTATCCACCGGCTACAGTATCTGTAACTTCCAACCGCGGTTACGAGGATCACTACAGAACTTCAGCAAGCGCATTGCTCGATTACTCCAGCTCATTTCCGCTCGCCTCCAACTATTACATCAACCTCAATTACAATTCGCCCTCCATCAAAGCCAGGTATCCGATGGCGCTCAATACCACCAGCACTACTTCCATCAGTGGTTACATCAATGCCATCATGGTAACACCTCAGGCAGGTTCGTTCAGCGGCACAAGTAATACCATTGCAGATGGTACCGGTACTTTGGTACTTCCTGGAAGAACTTATACCAACGTGACACGCGTGGTTAACACAGAGGTAATTTCATACGTGGTAAGTTTTAACGGATCCATCACCCTGAGAAATTATGAGTTTTATGCGCCGGGTGCCAAACAGCCGGTATTCTCCATCATGACGGCAACTTTAACGCGGCCCATTGGTACGGTGAGAAGAACACTTGTTACGCGCTTGATACACCAGGTGCCCGCAGCTCCTGTTGATCTGACCGCTGAAAACGATAAAATGATCTGTGATAATTTACCTGCCACCTTAACCGCCTCAGGCGAAGGAACCATTGAGTGGTTTGATGATGCCGCATCACCAACTCCCGTAGCTTCAGGTTCTGTTTTTGTAACAGCTCCTCTGCCTCCTGGTGTATACACCTATTACGCCCAGGCCAGCAGCTTTTTAACGAGTCAGCGCACTGCCATTACTTTTACAGTCAGCGATTGTACTTCACTCGGTGCGGCTTCAGAGGATACAAAGATAAATGTGTTTCCTAATCCTGCTTCGGGGGAGGTGTTGGTTGAATGCGTTTTCGCGGGAGATTTCCTGGAGGTATATGGATCTGATGGAAGCCTTGTTGCTCGACAGCAAACAGTCAGCGGGATCAATACACTTGACCTCAAGCATCAGCCAGAAGGTATTTACCTTATCAAATTGATACATCAGGACCATGTGATGAGTGTAAAAAAAGTACTGGTACTGAAAGAAAAACGTTAGGACGACTACTTTAAAAATGGTTCAGGAAAACAAAAACATTGTTGCCCGTGATTGTTTCTGCTGCATACCTGTATGATCGAAGCTTATTAAAATAACCACAAATAATCTATTATGACTTTAGGCGCTTTTTCAATCAGTCTCAGTGTGAAAGATCTCACTGTTTCAAAAACGTTTTACGAATCTCTCGGATTTAAAGTTTTTGCCGGCGGAATGGAGAAAAATTATCTCATTATGAAAAATGAGAATGCGCTTGTTGGTTTGTTTCAGGACATGTTCCAGGGCAACCTCTTAACTTTTAATCCTGGCTGGGATGAGAACGCCCAAAACCTGGAACAGTTTAACGACGTACGCGAAATTCAGAAACATCTGAAAGAAAAAGGCGTAGCCTTAATGTCGGAAGCCGACGAAAAAACATCGGGTCCTGCAAGCATCATGCTCAGTGATCCGGATGGCAACGTAATATTAATAGATCAGCACCGCTGATAAAAATAACGCCGAAATTTAAGAATCTGCTTTCTGTACTAAATTACTATCCATGAAACTCATCGCCAAAGCAAGTATACAGATCAGCCGTTCGGCTGAAACCGTTTTTGAGGCCATCGTGAATCCCGAACACATGACCCGTTATTTTATTTCTGAAAGCAGTGGCCGCATGGAAACGGGAAAAGAACTCAGCTGGAAATTTCCGGAATTTCCGGAAGTATTTACAGTTAAAAAAATTCTTGCGGAGAAAGCGAGGATGGTTTCGTTTGTTTGGGATGAGGCAACCGTGGTACGGATAAAACTGGAACAGCAGGCTGACAGAAGCACGGTGGTAAGCGTAAGCGAAGAGGGAAAGGTGAATAACGAAGAGAATATAAAATGGGTGATCGGGAATACCGAAGGCTGGGCCAATTTTCTCGCCTGTATGAAAGCGTATCTCGAATATGGCGTTGAACTGAGAAAAGGGGCTTTTGATTTTTTGAAAAAGTCCTGATGACTAAAACAATCACCTAACATTATCATTCATGAAAATAAAAACGACTGTTGTTTGCTGGCTTTTAATCATTTTTTGGGGCGGCTGCACTGAGAGAATCAAAGAAAATTCAATGGAAGCGACACAGGATAAAATACATTTTAAAAGTGACAGCCTGGAGATAAACGGCATGCACATGTATTATGAGATTCACGGTGAAGGTCCGCCACTGGTGATGCTGCATGGCGGTGGTTCTACCATCGGGACTTCTTTCGGACGACTCATTCCTTTGTTGTCGGGTTCGCGTCAGCTCATCTGTATTGAACTTCAGGCACACGGCCGCACGGGCGACCGTGAAGGGCCTATTTCATTTGAACAGGATGCCGATGATGTTGCCGCGTTGCTCGCCGCTCTTGGCATTCAGCGCGCTGACATTTTTGGTTTTAGTAATGGCGGCAGCACGGCCATTCAGTTAGCCATCCGTTATCCGGCAGTCTGCAACAAAGTGATCGCAGCTTCTGCATTATTTAAACGCAGCGGGGCTTTTCCCGGTTTCTGGGACATGATGAAAGATGGCACGTTTGATCAGATGCCTCAGCAGTACAAAGATGCTTTTCTTAAGGTTAACCCCGACACGGCCAGACTTTACAACATGTTCAGCAAGTGCAAGACGCGGATGGTGCTTTTTAAAGATGTAGATGACAGCGCACTCAGATCAGTCAAAGCAGAGGTGCTTCTGATCAACGGCGATAAAGATGTGGCCAGCACCGAACACATGATCGAAGTGTCTCGTCTGCTCCCAAAATGCAGAGTGGCTATTTTACCTGGTGGTCACGGCGAATACATGGGTGAAATTACTACAGTTGATCCAGCTGCAAATACCTTTATTACCGTATTGCCTGTGATGGAAAAATTTCTCAGCGGCAAGGCGCAATGAAGTTTTCGCGCACCCGGCCGCAACAAAACGTTAAGTATTAATTAGAAATTAATTTATTTTTTCATTTTAAACACTCAGTTCTGCTGTTTACTCATTTGCGCACAGCAGATAGAGTATTGCTGCTAAATTTGAGCGACCAATTAACCCAAATAAAATGAAAAAGATCTTTACTCTATTAAGCGTCCTTGTTTTGTCCGGACTCAACTCTCAAACTTTAACTCAGTCAGGCCACGAGCCGGTGGCCGGTGATGTTGAAAACATCCGGCGTTTAGACACATCGGCTTACAGCACAGGTTTGCCATTAAACATTTCAGGGGCAGGATCAGTGTGGAATTTTAGTCTGGCTGTGCCGGCTAATAACAACACCATGACCAACACGTACAGCGCACCGTCAACTTACACACATGGCGGACTTTACCCTGGCGCAACGGTAGTTCAGAACCTGGACTCAAGAATGTATAATTATTATCAGTCGGGTTCCAGTCCTGCACAGGCCGAGATGCTGGGCATTTACATGCCAACACTTTCGTTAACCTTTACCAACACAGCGCTTGTGATCCAATATCCTGCCAGTTTTGGTTTAAACATTAATGATCCCGTGAGTGGAACTTTTACTACTGCACTCGGTAGCGGGCAATTTAATGGTACTTCAACAACAATGGCCGACGGAACAGGGACAGTGGTATTACCTGATGGCTTTACATTCACGGATGTGATCAGAATCAGGACCGAGCAAAATTTAACGCTTTCGTTGGGCATGTTCAGCGGTACACTGCGTCAGGTGGTTTATAATTTTTATAGCGAATCCATGAAATTCCCTGTGATTAACGTGAGTTATGTAACCGTATCAGTGGCAGGATCACCAACGGTGATGGCTGGCATGTACCGGAATGCGGCAAGCTTTAATACAACCGGAATTGCTGCAAATACATTGTCTGACACGGATGTGCGTGTGTTCCCGAATCCGGCCTGCAACATTCTTTCGGTGGAAGCCGGAAAGGCAGTGAAAGGACAGATCTCTGTTTATGATCTTGACGGTTCACTGGTACTGCGTTCTGAGAATGGACTTACCGGTAAAAAAGATCTTGATGTTTCGGGACTTGCTGCAGGCATGTATGTTTTAAAAATTGAAACTGCTGAACAACATATTCAGAAAAAATTCGTGGTAGTAAAATAAGAACGGAAAATTACGGGCATACCCATTAACAGTGAGGCACTGTTAATGGGTTTTTTATTGGCTGCCGGTGGCAATAAATTCGGTAGTTAAGCGTTAAAAACTAGCTTCACTAAACTCTCTTCGTATTTTTGTTACATCCAGGCATGAAAAAACAAATTTTGTTTTCTGCAATAGTCGTGTGTTCGATGGTAATACACCATCACGCTTCTGCCCAGACTGACTCGTCGAACTATCGTTTCAGTGGTTTTCAGATGGACATTGGCTCGGGTGTTTATATGCAGCCGGCTTTATCTGACCAAAAAGACCTGCAGAGGTTAATTGATGATGATCCGCTTGTGTATCATGATTTTACTGGCTTTACAAAAACGGGAGGATATATTATTTACGGGCCTCATTTTGAGGGGATGGCTGGTGGTAAAGTTTTTCTAAAAACAAAAAGCATAGCGAGACGAGAGTTATTTGTGGGACTTCGTTACGGTGAAAGCATTTCAATGGCTTCTCATTATTCGCGCGAACAGCTCGATACCCTCAGTAGTTATGTTGAACCTGATGGCACTACCAATTATGTAATACGCAAGTTCACCGAGACCTATAATTTCACGATCAAGGGTCATCGTTTGTTTCTGCCATTTGGTGTTAATGTAAGCACGCGTCAGGAACGTTTTTTCTGGTTTACTGCCGGACTTGAATTAACGCCTTTTGTAACATTCGGCCATCAATTTTTCAGTAACTATACCGGATGGACCATGGATGTTTTGGTCCGCGCAGGTCAGGAGCCCGGTTTTTTCGGCAATAACGATCAGTATCAGAGTGATCACAATCGCTCTGCAATCAAAGGCCTGGCCACCGGTTTGTACATGGGGCTGCCTCTCGGAATTTATCTCCATCCGTTCAGGAAAGAAAATTCTGCCCTGCGTTTTTTTAATGCGTTTGTTTCGGTGATGCCACTCTACGCGATTGACCAATCTCCTTTTTCCGGATTCAGATCCGCGTTTTTATTTAATGCCAGTGCAGGCATCCGTTTTAATTTTCCCGGTTAAAACGCGTTAGTCTGTTGCCTGAAGCAGGATCTTATAAAACACATTGTTGCTCGTGTCTGTAAACAGGTAAACCCCTGATTTAAGCCCTGTGAGATCAAGTGCGTTTTTATCATGCGCACTCACATCAAAGTATTTTAATTGTTTGCCCTGGATATCCCGAACAATTCGCATTGTGGATAAATATTTTTTTCTACATTGTATTATCTATTCGGTAAATGGAAAAGTCAGTGGCTTCAAAATATGGAAGACAAGAGGGATTACGCTCTGCGGTGGCAGGACTTTTTATCGCTTTTCTCGTTATCACCGCGCTGGCAAGCGAGCCGGGTTGGGCCGCCGGATTTTTATGGATACTCGATAATGGTATCCTGATCAATGTGTTGGCAGGCGCTGCAATGATGGTGTTTTTAAGCATGGCTTTCGGACATTTTGCAGGTCGACTCATTCTTGTGAAAGGTTGGAATCATCTGTCAACAGGTGTTTTGACAGGTGTGGTAGTTTTGATCTCAAGCGCTTTTTTGTCGGGATGGCTTGGTTTTTTTAATAACGGATTTAAGAATGCCTCGGATCTCAGTGAATCTTTTGTAGATTTTATCATTAAACCTTTTTTCTGGATCTGTTTATTTGGCATGGCTCCGGCTACTGTCATTGGTATCTGGTTTGGCCGGCGCGTGAAGAATAAAAAGTTAAAACATTAATGCAGGACTGACTTACAGCCCTGTATTTATGAAGTTTTGGAAACCGGCAAAGGGTTACAGTTCTTCACTGCCGCGGGCATCCGCAAGTTGCTGTAACCAGGATAAACCAGTCTCTCTTTCACTGAAGAAACGAATGGGCACGGGCAAAGTCAGTTGGCTCACGATGGCTTCCTGTTCTTCATTCGCTTTTTTGTCGGGACTGATCCAGGCAATGGCGAGAAGTTTGCTGCCGGTGTCGCCCTGCGACATTGAATTGCGCATTTCAGGGTTCACTACATAAGGTCCGTTGGCCATCACCAGTTGATAGAACTTGCGATGGGGCGCAATGCGGTGAAGCGCACCGTCGATTTTATCGGTAACGCAAATATCAAGGTCAACATTGTCCATGAGTGTCACCTCAACAATGTCTTCTGAAAGTCGTTTTACCGTAAAAAGCTCTTCGTGCATGTGTGTGAATCAATAAACAAACCAGTTCTGTTTTTGTTCAGGAAACAAGATCTTCTTTGTTTTGACAAATCTAAGAAAAAAGGGCTTACGGCGGGGATGTGCCATATAAAGTTAGTTAGTCCTTTCATTGAGGCAGGCCCAGATTTGGCCTGCTTTTTTTAAAATTGATATCTTTGGTTGTATGAAGCAGTTCCCTGAACTCCATACGGCGCAATTGCGGCTGCGCATGGCTAACCACGGCGATATCCCGGCCCTGGTTAAATATTGTCACAACCAAAAGATTTCTGATCAGATCATCAATATTCCTTATCCTTATACAGAACAGGACGCCCGGGAGCGCCTGGAATTTATTAACAAGGGTTTTGCCGATAACAACCGTTATGTTTTCGCGATCACTTTGCAGTCTCATCACGAATTGATCGGCGAGATAGGCATTCATCTGGATACAACGAACAACCACGCTCAGATGGGTTATTGGGTGGCAGAACCGTTCTGGGGCAGAGACATTGCTACCGAAGCCGTGGGTGCTATTCTTTTGTTCGGATTCCGGGAACTTGGTCTGCATAAAATATACGCCACGCATTATCCCGACAATACAACATCTGGCAATGTGATGATTAAGAACGGAATGGTAAAGGAAGCGGAGTTAAAAGATCACTACAGGGTGAAGGATGTTTACAAAACAGTGTTTCAGTACAGGCTCACCATTGATGAATTTAATGTATTGAAACAATAAGATGATGTTGAAACGGATGATCTCTCCCCTTGCGACACAATTTAAAATGCATTGTTATGCAACGGGATTTTTATTTGCGCTGCTTTTTTTTGAAAGTCCCGCGCAATCCGAATTTTCGCGACGGCTCGCTGACTCGGCACTCACGCTGACCAGACAACAGGTGGTTTACGATCCTTCTTATTTCCGAATAAGCTATCCTAATGGCGATGTTCCGTCGGGAAAAGGTGTTTGCACGGATGTGATCGTGCGTGCCTACAGGAAACTGAACATCGATCTGCAGAAAGAGGTGCACGAGGATATGAAAACACACTTTTCGCTGTATCCTAAGATCTGGGGCATGAAAGGACCGGACAAAAACATTGACCACCGCCGGGTGCCCAATCTTATGACCTTTTTTAAAAGACACGGTGAGGTTAAGACCCTTTCCCGCGAGCCCAGCGATTATCTTCCCGGCGATATCGTTTGCTGGAACCTGGGCGGCGGCATCACCCATATCGGTTTGGTGTCGCCACTAATGTCAACCGATAAAAACAGATACCTCGTCGTGCATAACATTGGTGCAGGTCAGGTGCTTGAAGATTGTTTATTCAGTTACAAAATAATCGGCCACTACGTTTATCATCCTTAGTTCTTATTGTGTTTATCGATCGCATGGCTTTCTCAATCGTTCATACAACAACAGCGGATCTCGGAAACATTTATTCTTTTTTTGATGCCTCGGTGCTTTACCAGCAGGCTCATGCTTATCCCGACTGGCGCAATTACGACAGAAACGTTATTCTGAACGATATCCGTAATAAAACACAATACAAACTGATAACGGAAGGCGAGATGGCGCTTGTGTTCAGTGTGTGTTATTCTGATCCGCTCATCTGGGGAGAAACAGACAAGGCCGACGCGCTTTACATTCACAGGATGGTGGTAAATCCTTCTCATAAAGGCAAACGTTTGTTTGAACATGTGCTTGACTGGTGCGTAGAACAATGCAAACAGGCAGGACTTCATTTTGTGCGTATGGATACCTGGGCGGATAATCCAGCGCTCATTAAGTATTATCAGTCATTTGGATTCAGTCGGGTAAGACATGTCACAACACCCAACTCCGCAGCCTTACCTGCTCACAACCGTGGACTGGCACTGGCGCTTTTGTCTTTTGAATTGCATAAGGCCGAAGAGCAAAAAGACCTGTTGGGTGGCTGATAGTTTAAAAAAATTACTTCGTTAATTCTCAAGAAGTTAAACGCCGATGTTCTGGATTTATGACTTCACTATTGCGAAACCGTTTGATTGCGCTTATATTTGCAACCATATGGTTTCATGTTTTAAGATAAAATGAGAAGAGATGTTTTCCAGGGCATAGCCGATCCTACACGGCGGTCCATTATATTATTGATTGCCTTGCAGGCCATGACGCCCAACGCGCTGGCCGAACATTTTGACATCAGCCGTCAGGCGGTCTCTAAACATTTACGCGTGCTTACCGAATGCCAGTTGCTCAAACAATCGCCTGAAGGCCGCGAGATCTATTACGAACTGAATGTTTCTAAAATGAAAGAGATAGACAAGTTTCTCGCTGAATTCCGTAAGATCTGGGAAACCCGTTTTAACCAGCTCGATGAAGTATTACTAACCCTGAAAAATAATAAGAAATGAATCACAATCTGACATTCGATTTTTCCGTTGACAAGGAAAACAAAACAATTAAAGTAAAGCGCGAATTTGCCGCCGCACATTCACTGGTATGGGATGCCTACACCAAAAGCGAAATACTTGACCAGTGGTGGGCCCCGAAACCCTGGCAGGCACGCACCAAACGCATGGATTTCCGCGAAGGTGGTGAATGGTTGTATGCAATGACAGGTCCGGAAGGGGAAGAACACTGGTCCATCGCAAGATATACAGCTGTTGATCCAAAGAACAGTTTTACCGGCACAGATGCATTTACAGACGCCAGCGGAAAAATAAATCCCGACATGCCTCAATCGAAGTGGTCAGTTGTTTTTAAACCTATGGGTGATAAAACGCTCGTTACTTTTACCATTCAGTATCCCGATCTTGCACAACTGGAGGAAACCATTAAAATGGGATTCAAAGAAGGTTTGTCGGCGGCTATGGAAGGACTGGATGCCCTGTTGCCCTCTTTAAAAAAGTCGGGCCAATGAAACAGAAGATTTGGTTTGTGATCAGACTGCTGTTTGGTTTGATGTTTATTAATTCGGGATTAAACAAGTTGTTTAATTACCTGCCTGTCCCCGATGATCTGCCCGCCGACCTGGTACGTGTGTCGGCTGCCATGGCAGAGATTGCCTGGCTGATGCCTTTGGTTGCCGTTGTTGAAATTGCCGGCGGCCTGTTGTTTATCTTTAAACGGACTGAGGCTTTGGGCGCCATCATTATTTTTCCGGTGATGACAGGGATACTGTTTACGCATTTGTTTTATATGAAGGCAGGACTACCGATGGTTATATTGCTGCTCGCCATCAATCTTTTTTCTATCATCTGTAACAGACGCAAATATCTGCACATGGTTCAGTCCTGAACAAGCAGTTTGTGTGTCTTTGAATGTCATGTTGAATTAACATGAATATGTGAGGCGCAGCGGTTTTTTATCTCAAAACGGGCCGATAAATTTGTGGCCTTAAATTTTGAAGATGAAAAAACAAATTATTACCGCGCTGTTTTCAGGGATCTTTGTGGTTGTATTAAGCCTTGCTCTGAACAGTTGTGAAGAAAGTGCCCTGGCGAAGGAATCTGCTCCGGATTCTGCGACCATACAACATCCGAAAACCCTCAGCGAGTCTGAAATGATAGATCGAGGCGACTACCT